>CBHRAM010000021.1:0-20796 GCA_966076165.1 uncultured Chitinophagaceae bacterium | reverse complement strand
CCTTAACAGATCGTGAGTAGTGAGTCGTCAGTCGTGAGTAGGTATATTCCTCTCACGATTGACGATTCACGATTCACGCCGTCATTGTTCCACATAATTCAGATCCTTATGATAGGTTTCTTCCGTAAAATAATACGCGATCAAAGTAACGATCATTACCACCACTCCCGTTACGATCCCGCTTTTGATCAGGGGCCAGCCCCAGCTTTTCTGAAACAGGTCCAGGAACATCATATTGATCAGCGGCAAAGCCCCCCTTACCATATTGGGAACAGTTGTAGCGGCAGTTGCCCGCAGGTTGGTACCGAATTGCTCTGCGCCCATCGTGATAAAAATGGCCCAGAAACCGGTACTAAAGCCCAGCATGGCGCAGATGGTATACATGGAAGCATCGCTGTTATTATACTGGCTGAAGAAGATCACGAGTGAAATGATGCAGAGCATATAATACAATAACAAGGCTTTCTTACGGCTTTTGAAATAATGGCTCACCAATCCCACAAACATATCACCTATCGCAATGGCTGCATACGCAAACATGATGGAGCGGCCCGAATCGATCGTGGTGCTTCCAAACATGGCTTTTCCAAAACGATCGCTCTGGTTAACCAGGATCCCGATCACATACCAGGTTGGTAACCCGATCAAAATGGCACAGGCATATTTCTTCAGGCGTTTGCTGTTATTGATGAGCATAAAGAAATTACCCCTAACAACATCCGACTGTTTTACTTCTTTGAACATTCCGGATTCTGCAACACTTACCCTTAGTAGTAATAACGCAATCCCTAATCCGCCGCCGATCTGGTAACATAATCTCCAGTCTTTTGTAAACTGATAAGTAAAATACGCGCATACAGCACCGCTTAACCCGATACCGGCCACCATCGATGTGCCAATCCCTCTTTTATTCTTAGGTAATAACTCACTTACCAAAGTGATACCGGCACCCAGTTCACCCGCCAGGCCCAATCCACCCACAAAACGGCAGATGGCATATTGATTCACATTATGGATATACGCCGTAAAGAAATTAGCAACAGAATACAAAAGAATAGAACCGAATAAAACACTCAGTCTTCCTTTCTTATCGCCAAGTATCCCCCACAAAATTCCGCCTAATAAAAGGCCGGTCATTTGCCAGTTGATCACGCGGGTACTGTCAACCAGCAAACTGGCTTCCGTTGCACCCACTCCCATCATACTCGGTTTCTTTACAATGGTAAACAGCAGCAGATCATAGATATCTACAAAATAGCCAAGGGCAGCTACAATTACGGGGAGGGAAAGGATGCCGTATTTTTTTTCTGTCATAATATTTTATTTTGAAAAGACGGAAAGTCGGGAAGTCCGAAAGTCCAAAAGATTGTCTAATATATTTCAATTCTTCCGGACTTTCGGACTTCCCAACTATTCTTCCAGGTAGTTCATATCTCTTCCAAAAGTTTCCTTTGTAAAATAAGCCGCCGTCACCGCCATCAGCATGATCACTACTCCGGTTATCCAGCCTCCGGTAAGATAATCACCGGTCAGGTTTCTGAGTCCTTTATGTAACAAAATAATGAGCGGCAAAATACCTCTTACCACATTGGGAATAGAAATAGCGGTTGATGCGCGGAGATTCGTACCAAACTGTTCTGCAGACATGGTAATGTATAACACAGAGAAGCCTGCCCCAAAACCTAAACAGGTACATAATATATACATGGTCTGCATAGTACCCCTTCCGTTACCCTGTAGAAAAAACAGGATCATGAAGAATGACAGGATACTGAAAAAAATAAACAAGGCCTTCTTTCTGCTGCGCAGGTAATTACTCAGCAACCCGGCACTGAGATCTCCGAAAGCAATCCCAAAATACTGGTACATGATCGCCTTGCCTGGGTCAATGCCTTCAATCCCGAATTCTTTTCCGAATTTATCTGAGAAAGTAACGAGTACGCCGATCGCATACCAAACCGGCAGGCCGATCAACACCCCTTTCAGATATCGCAGGGCCCTGTGTTTTTTATTGAAGAGCATGATAAAACTTCCGCGCACCACACCGGAATGTTTTACTTTATCATACATACTGCTTTCCATCACATTGGCACGGAGTAATAAAAGCAGGAGCCCCATGCCACCACCTATGTAAAAACAAAGCCGCCAGTCTTTAAAGGCATTGTACACAAAGAAAGCAGCGATGGCACCGAATACGCCCACTACCGCAATTACCGAAGCAGCGATCCCTCTTTTTTCTTTCGGCAGCATTTCACTTACCAGTGTAATGCTGGCACCCAATTCACCGGCCAGGCCGATCCCTGCCAATAAACGCATCAGAATATATTGCGGTACGGTCTGTACCATTCCATTGGCAATATTGGCCAGTGAGTATAAAATAATGGAACCGAACAATACGCTTAATCTCCCTTTCTTATCGCCCATCATACCCCAGATCACACCACCCAGCGTGAGCCCGATCATCTGAACACTGATGATGATCTCACCTTTGGATAATACTTCTTCAGGAGATAGATGTAAAGATTCAAGACTGGGCTTGCGTATGATGGAGAACAGCAGGAGATCATACACATCCACAAAAAAACCCAATGCCCCAACAATTACGGGCAGCGAAAAAACGCCGTATTGCTTTTGGGTATTACTCATGCCTGATCAGTATGAGAATGGGATTTGCCTTTGCCGAAAATTAATTTATAAAGAATAGGGGCTGTTGTTACAAAAACAATACCCAGCACGATCACTTCCAGATGATCACGCAGATCGAAATTGAATTCGGCCAGGATCCACTTCTGTAAAAAATGCCCGCCGAATAACATACTGAACACCCACGATACACAACCGATCACATTAAAAATGGCGAATTTCTTTTTGTCCATCTGAACAATACCCGCCACAATAGGTGCAAACGTTCGGATGATAGGAATAAACCTTGCGATCACGATCGCACCACCGCCATGCTTCTCATAAAAATCATGCGCCTGTACCAGGTATTTTCTTTTGAAGAGTATATTTTCTTTCCATCCATACATGGCCGGGCCCACTTTTCTGCCAAACCAATAACCCACAGAGTTACCGGCAATACCTGCAAGGGAAATAAGTATCACTAAAAAGATCAGGTCAACATATTCATTGCCCGATGAAAAGAATTCATTGGCCAGGTTATGGCTATAAATACCTGCCACAAATAAAAGGCTGTCGCCCGGCAAAAAGAAACCGGCAAACAAACCTGTTTCAGCAAACACCACAAAGAGTATCAGCCATAAGCCGCCATGTTCAATATAGAACTGTGGCTGTAATAACTGGCTCCAGTGAAAAGCGGTGGATAACAAAGTATCTAGTAATATCATATGGCTTGTTCGTTAACGGCCGGTTCCAGCGAACCTTCCCATTTACTTACCACACTGGTGGCAAGTGCATTACCCAGAACATTGGTGGCCGTGCGGAACATATCACAAAAATGATCGATCGGCAGGATCAGCGCAATACCTTCCGGTGGTATATGAAACATGGCGCAGGTAGCGGTTACCACCACCAATGAGGCACGCGGTACACCGGCAATTCCTTTGCTGGTAAGCATTAGCACAAGCAGCATGGTGATCTGTGTACCAAAATCAAGCGGTATACCATACGCCTGTGCAATGGCAATACTGGCAAACGTCATATACATCATACTTCCATCCAGGTTAAAAGAATACCCTAAAGGAAGAATAAAAGCAACGATCTTATCCTTGCAGCCAAATTTTTCCAGCTCATCTGTGAGCTTGGGGAAAACCGCTTCACTGCTCGTGGTACTGAAAGCAATGATCAACGGGGGAAATATTCTCTTTAATAATTCCGGTAACCGTTTACCCAGCACAATAAATCCTACCGTTAATAACAGGGCCCATAATAATGCGATGCCCAGAATAAAGTACATAAGGTATTTACCATAGAAGCTGAATACTTCCAATCCTTTGGTAGCAATCACGGCAGACAAAGCGCCAAATACACCCAGCGGTGCAAAGTTCATTACATAACCCACCATCCGCAAGATCACATGGGCAACGGCATCCAATCCTTTCACCACTACTTTGGCTTTCTCGCCCAATGCGGCAGTGGCTACCCCAAAAAAGATACTGAAGATCACCAGTTGCAGGATCTCATTATTGGCCATCGACTCGATCACGCTTTTGGGAAATACATGCTCCACAAATTTCTGGATATTGAATTCCTGGGTCTTGCCCACCAGGTCCTTGGCCCCGTTGATATCTGCATTACCCAGGTCGATACCGGCACCGGGTTTGAAGAAGTTCACCAGCACCATTCCCAATAACAGGCTCGCCAGTGATGCTGATATAAACCATAACATGGCTTTACCGCCAACCCTGCCCACGGTCTTCAGATCGCCCAGTTTGGCAATACCCACCACTAGGGTAGAGAACACCAGGGGTGCGATGATCATTTGAACCAGCCTGAGAAAAACGGTGGTCAGTAATTTGATATTGGTGGAGAAGGACTGAATGAAACCGGGGGATGATTGGGTATGAACAATATAGCCCAGCACAACACCCGCTAACATGGCAATAACAATATATATGGTAAGCCGGTTAGATTTCCGCATAGTGGCCGTTAATTAGTTTTGCAATATAAGATTTCTGGTGAAATGGCCCCCTTTACCGGTCAATGCCCACATTTATAAAAGTTTTGAACTTCTAAATGAAGAATTGCCTATTTTGCCAAGACGTTTCATTAAAGAACCCAAACTAACTGTATTATGAGTTTATTCAGAAAAAAGTCTTTAGATGGCCTGATGATGCAAGCCGCTGACTCCGAAAAGGGGTTGAAGCGCACATTAGGTGCCGGAAGCCTGGTGGCACTGGGAATTGGTGCCATTATCGGTGCCGGCTTATTCGTTAGAACGGCAGCTGCCGCGGGCGAACATGCGGGCCCTGCTGTTACCTTATCTTTTATTGTTGCCGCTATCGGTTGTGCTTTTGCCGGTCTGTGTTATGCTGAGTTTGCCTCTATGATCCCTATCGCGGGTAGTGCTTACACGTATGCTTATGCTACCATGGGTGAGTTGATCGCCTGGATCATCGGTTGGGCATTGATATTGGAATATGCACTGGGTGCCGCCACCGTTTCTATTGCCTGGAGTGAGTTTTTAAATAAACTCCTGATGCAGTATAATCTGGGTACGATACCATATGAATGGAGCCACTCCCCTTTTGAAAGAGCTCTCGATACCGCAAATGTGATGCACCAGGGTATCATGAATATCCCGGCTTTATTCATTCTTCTGTTATTATCCTTATTGCTGATCAAGGGTACACAGGAATCTGCTTTTGTTAACTCCATCATCGTATTCATTAAAGTGGCCATTGTTGTGGTATTTATTGTAGTAGGATGGAAATACATCAACGGAGCCAATCATACCCCTTACCTGATCCCTGATAATGCACCGGACGCGTTAAAACCCGACGGTACTTTATATAGTTATAAGGATACTTTCCGGCACGGATGGGGTGGTGTACTTACCGGTGCTGCCATTGTATTCTTTGCCTTTATTGGTTTTGATGCCGTATCTACCGCAGCACAGGAAGCCAAAAATCCGAAAAGGGATATGCCTATAGGGATCCTGGGTTCATTGGTGATCTGTACTATTTTATACATCCTGTTCTCTTATGTATTAACCGGCGTGGCTCCTTATACCGATTTCGTAAAATCAGGTAAAGAAGCTTCTGTTGCCTATGCCATCGAAACCTATATGGCCGGATATGGCTGGCTGGCCAAAGCCGTTACCATTGCCATCCTCGCGGGTTTCTCTTCGGTGATATTGGTAATGTTAATGGGACAAAGCCGTGTATTCTACACCATGTCTACCGATGGCTTATTACCTAAAATGTTCTCCGACCTGCACCCTAAATTCAGGACCCCTTATAAATCCAACCTGATCCTGTTTGTGTTTGTAGGTGCTTTTGCCGCCTTTATTCCGGGCAGTGTGGCGGGCGACCTGACCAGTATCGGTACCCTGTTCGCATTCGTGTTGGTTTGCGTAGGTGTATTGGTAATGAGGAAAAATGACCCTGACCGTGTCCGTCCGTTCAAAACCCCATTGGTTCCATTGGTTCCGATCCTGGGGATCCTGGTATGTTCTGCCATGATCTACTCATTGGATAACAGGACCTTATTGACCGCATTTATCTGGATGCTGGTAGGACTTGTTGTATATTTTGGATACAGCAAAGCCAACAGCAAACTGAAAGCATAAGCTGAAAAGCCTCATTTTTAAACAGTCACGCCAAGGCGTGACTGTTTTTTTATATAAGGTTGGCTGCTAACGCCGCTTATGTTAATTTTGCCAACCCTGCGAGACAGGAACTATTTTAATAAACAGCTATTATGGGACGGATATTTGAAGTAAGAAAAGCCACCATGTTTGCCCGTTGGGATAAGATGGCCAAACAGTTTACCCGTATCGGGAAAGAAATTGTGATTGCTGTAAAAGCCAGTGGCCCCGATCCGGCTACCAACCCGGCGCTGCGTCGTTGTTATCAGAATGCCAAGAGTGTGGGCATGCCCAAGGACCGGGTAGAAGCCGCCATTAAAAGGGCGATGGGTAAAGATACCAGCAACTACGAGGAGATCCTGTATGAAGGATATGCACCCCATGGTGTGGCCTTATTGGTAGAAACAGCTACTGATAACCATGTTCGTACGGTAGCGAATGTAAAAAGTCATTTTAATAAAGGACATGGCGCTTTAGGAAACAGTGGCAGCGTTAGTTTTCAATTCAAGAAAATGGGTGTGTTCAAACTCAAGCCCGAAGGATTGAATATGGACGACCTGGAACTTGACCTGATCGATCATGGCCTTGACGAACTGGGAGAAAGTAATGATGACCAGGGCAACCCGATCATTGTATTGCGTTGTGCATTTGTAGATTTTGGTAACCTGCAGAAAGCACTGGAAGATAAAGGCCTTTCCCCTATCAGTTCAGAACTTGAATGGATCCCCACCACCACCGTTCCTATGTCAGACGAGCAGGCCGAAGATGTAAGTAAACTCATCGAAAGGCTTGAGCAGGATGAGGACGTGAATAAGGTGTTTCATAATATGGGATAGAAGAGGTTTGAAGTTTGGTGTTTGGAGTTTGGAGTTGTTTAACGCCAAACTCTAAACTCCAAACCCCAAACTTTTTATTTTCAACCTTCACAATATGTCAAACCTGCATACACTCCCTCACCCCGTCATTCTCTTCGACGGTGTATGCAATCTCTGCACGGGTAGTGTTCAGTTTGTAATTAAACATGATTCGAAACATCAATTTCGTTTTGCCTCTCTGCAAAGTGAATTTGGACAACAGGTAATGACTGAATTTCATTTACCCACTACAGAATTGGGTTCCTTTATTTTATTGGAGAATGGAAAGATCTATACAAGATCCTCGGGTGCACTGCGCGTAACCAAAAAATTAAATGGCGGATGGCCGCTGTTATATGTCTTCATGCTTGTGCCGGCTTTTATCCGCAACGGCATATATAACTGGGTAGCGAAGAACCGTTACAAATGGTTTGGCAAAAAAGAAGAATGCTGGATCCCTACAAAAGAATTGAATAGCCTTTTTATTGAGTGATCTTTTTAAACACATAGGATCATAGAAAGAACAAAGGGCAGATAGCATTACAACTATCTGCCCTTTGCATTAACCTATCTAACTATGTGTTAAAAAGAATAAGCTATCATTCACTCATTAATTCTACTCCTGCATCATCTCCCTGATCACTTCAACAATTTCTTCTGCATTGGGTTTGCTGAAATAATCGCCGTCGCTGCCATAGCTTGGGCGGTGGGCCTGGGCAGTAATGGTACGCGGACTGATATCCAACCATTGGAATGCTTTTTGTTCTTCCAATACTTTATTCATCATATACGCAGCTGCACCACCGGGTACATCTTCATCTACAAAAACAATACGGCTTGTTTTCTTGAGTGATTCGAGTATTTTATGATGGATATCAAAAGGCAGTAAAGTCTGTACATCCACTACTTCGCAACTGATGTCTAATTGCTGCAAACGGTCCACGGCATCCTGTACAATACGTAGCGTAGAACCATAAGAAACAATGGTAATATCGCTTCCTTCGCGGATCACTTCAGGAACACCTAATGGTACAGTGTACTCCAAAAGATTGGCAGGCAATTTTTCTTTTAACCGATATCCGTTCAAACATTCGATCACCAGAGCGGGGTCGTTACTCTGTAATAAAGTATTGTACATACCTGCTGCCTGCACCATATTTCTCGGCACGCATACATACATACCACGCAAAGCATTAATGATCATTCCCATTGGCGAGCCGCTATGCCAGATCCCTTCCAGCCTGTGGCCGCGTGTACGGATAATGACCGGTGCACTTTGCTGGCCCTTGGTTCTGAAATGCGTGGTAGATACATCATCACTCAAAGGCTGTAAGCCATATAATAAATAATCGAGGTATTGAATTTCTGCAATGGGGCGTAAACCACGCAGGGATAAACCGATGGCCTGGCCCATAATAGTCAGTTCACGGATCCCGGTATCAGAGATCCTGTCTGCGCCATGCTTTTCCTGCAAACCTGAAAAACCCTGATTCACATCACCAATATACCCAACGTCTTCACCAAATGCATATACTTTGGGGTTATGCGTAAATAAGGCATCGAAATATTTATTCAATACTTCGTAAGCATTAACGGATACTGCATCAAAAGGGATCAGGGGTTTTACTTCCGGAACTTTCAGTGCACTCTTAGGGCCCTCGTTATACAGATCGCTGTTATACATGGTCCTGCTGTCTTTCACAAATTCATGATACAGCGAGGTGATACTTTCTATGGTGGGGGAATGCGGCGCGGTTTCCATGGCCAAGGAAATAGTACGCAACACATCTCTTCTCAACGGTTCTTTATTGGCTTCCAGGTCTTTGGCCAGTTTTTGTAAATAATTGTATTTCTCCATATCATTCACAACCATTTCGCGGATCAGGCCACTGGCCGTGGCTGCCTGCACTTTAATAGGTGCATGGTATTTTTCCCAGGCACTGTTACGTGCCGTTCTTACCAACTGTTTGGCATTGCTTTCTATCTCGGATAATTCATCCGTATTGGCAAGGCCTGTTTCTATTAACCATTCACGCATTTTGCGGATACAGTCCCACTCTTTTTCCCAGTCTAATCTTTCGGAACTTTTATAACGCTCATGACTACCACTTGTACTATGGCCCTGTGGCTGGGTAACTTCTTCTACATGAAACAGTGCGGGCACGTGTGTATCGCGGATCTGCTGAAGGGCTTCTTCAAACACTTCGCACATCCCTGCATAATCCCAGGCTTTTACTTTATAGATGCGGATACCATTGGTGGTTTCTTCTTTTTCCATTCCGGCCAATGCCTCAGAAATAGAGCCTTTGGTGGTTTGAATATTTTTGGGAACAGAGATCCCATATCCGTCATCCCATACAAATACTGCTAAAGGGATCTGCAATACACCGGCTGCATTGATCGCTTCCCAGAAATGCCCCTCAGAAGTACTGGCATCTCCGATGGTGCAGAAACAGATCTCATTTCCGTTATGGCTTAATTCATGAAACTGTTCCGCATTCTTTGATTGACGGAAACATTTTGACGCCCATGCCAAACCCACGGCCCTCGGCATTTGCGAGGCGGTGGGGGCCATATCGGAAGAAATATTTTTACGGTTGGCAAGGTCCAGCCAGTTACCGTTATCATCTACAAATCTTGTGGCAAAATGCGCATCCATCTGGCGGCCCGCACTAAAGGGGTCGTTCTTTACATCGGGGTCTGCATAGAGTTGTGCGAAGAACTGCTCAAGGCTCGCGAGGCCGGTTGCGAACATAAAGGTCTGGTCGCGGTAATACCCGCTGCGGAAATCGCCGGGCTGAAAGAATTTGGCCATAGCAATCTGTGCCACTTCCTTGCCATCTCCGAAAATGCCGAATTTACCTTTGCCGGTGAGTACTTCCCTGCGTCCTAATAAACTTACTTCGCGGCTGACTACTGCGGTCTTATAATCTTCCAATATGGTATTGCGGAAGCCTTCAAAAGAAAGCATATCATCTTTATATCCCAGGGAAGCAGTTTGTTCCATACAACAAAAATAACATTGTGTAGCCAATAGGCTACCGGAATTTAGTAACCGCCAAATATCCCGTTTTTTAACTGATTTTCGGGTGTTGTAACAATGAGATTATTAAATTCCTGCTAAAAAAGGCCTGTGGCACGGATTTGGCAATAGCCAATGGCAATGCAGATGGATAAATCTGTAATTTTGAACCCTCAAACAAAGACCGATGAAAAAAATTATTTTACTCCTTACCTTATTTGTTGCCACCGTTTCTTTTGCCCAATCAGTACCGGATATCAGTTTTAAGGCCACGACACATAGTTTTGGCAAGATCAAACAGAATGTTCCTGCTACTTATATCTTCACTTTTACCAATAACGGCACTAAGCCTGCAGTGATCGAATTTGCCAATGCCGAATGTGGTTGTACCACACCGGAGTACAGCAAGGACCCGATCTTAAAAGGAAAGTCCAGCACGATCAAAGTAACCTATAATGCCGCCAACCCCGGCACTTTTAAAAAGAATGTGAATGTGAAATTTGTAAGCACACAGTTGCCCATCACCCTTACCATTGATGGTGAAGTAGTGCCTGCCGGTAAAACAAAATAGAGCCATCAGGATATTTTATTGATACGCAACCCTTACCGGTTGCGTATTTTGTTTTGAGAACGTTGGGTGCCAAACTATCTTTGCGCCATGCTACAGATCAGTCAAAGAGGCCAGGCCATGCCCGCCTCACCTATCCGGAAATTGGTTCCTTATGCAGAAGCTGCCAAGAAAAAAGGGATCAAAGTATACCATCTCAACATCGGCCAGCCCGATATCGAAACCCCTAAAATGGTACTCGATGCCGTTCGCCACAGCGATTTTAAAGTGCTGGAATACAGTCATAGCGCGGGTAATGAAAGCTACCGCAGAAAACTAGTGGGCTACTATGAAAGTGTAGGTGTTCATGTAAATCACAATGAGATCATTGTTACCACCGGTGGCAGTGAAGCGATCCAGTTTGGGTTTATGGCCTGTCTGGATGCGGGCGACGAAGTGATCATTCCCGAACCTTTCTATGCCAACTACAATGGTTTTGCCGTTGCAGCCGGTGTAAAAGTGGTACCCGTTACTTCTCATATAGAGAATGGTTTTGCCTTACCACCGATAGAAGAATTTGAAAAGAAGATCACGCCCAGAACCAGGGCCATTGTGATCTGCAACCCCAATAACCCCACCGGTTATTTATATAGTAATGAGGAAATGCAGCAGTTAAAGCAGATCATCCTCAAACATAATCTCTATCTCTTCTCCGATGAAGCTTACCGTGAGTTTTGTTATGAAGGAAAGCAGATCAGTGCCCTGCACCTGGAAGGTGTGGATGATAACGTGATCATCATGGACACGATCAGCAAACGTTACAGCGCCTGCGGTGGAAGGATCGGTGCGTTCATTACCAAGAACAAAACCGTGCTGGATGCGGTGATGAAATTTGCACAGGCCAGGTTGAGCCCCCCAAGCTTTGCACAGATCGCAGGCGAAGCGGCGATCGATCTGCCGGCTGATTATTTTGATACCACCAAAGCGGAGTATAAATCCAGGAGGGACCTGATCGTAAAAAGGCTGAATGCCATGGAAGGTGTTTTCTGTCCAAACCCGGGCGGAGCCTTCTATGCAATGGCACAATTACCTATTGATGATGCCGATGTGTTTTGTCAGTGGTTACTCGAAGATTTTTCGTTTGAAGGGCAAACCGTGATGCTGGCGCCTGCCACCGGATTTTATGGAACGGCAGGTTTGGGGAAGAAAGAAGTGCGTTTAGCCTACGTATTAAATTTAAACGATATAAATAGTGCTATGAATTGCCTGGAAGTGGCGTTAAAAGAATATAATAAGAAAAAATAGACTGTAAATCAGCTACTTATATTGTTTTTTATTAAATGCGCAAGAAAAAACACGTAATATATAATATAAAAATAATATTAACAGATTACGTAAAAAACATCGTTTTTTATTAACTAATTGTAAAAAATACAAGAATTAATAAAAAAAATATTAGAAAATTGAATTTCTACCCTTACCTTTACATCAGAAACAAAGCTACAGCGAAGCAAGTTCCGGGAAGCGTTTCTAAGGTTAACGAAATACTAATTATCTCTTTTCTTATATGGCAAGCAATCGAAGACGTCCCCTGTTTCTACAGGGGACTTTTTGTTAGCGGGAGCTTTTCACAAACTCGCCCCGTTCATTTTTGAGGGAATAACAGAGATTGGGATTGACCAGTCCGTATAACCGGCCCTCCCTTACCACAAAACTCATATAGGTTTTACCATTTTCGCGCCAGCCTTTACCGCTTTGTTCCTTTCCGTCGTGGTAGATAATATGTTTCATCGGCTTACCGCTTTGGTACCATTCTTTAAATTCGCCTTCATATACTCCGTTCTTAAAATGATATTCAAACCGGGGATTGCCATTGGGCCACCAACCCTGGTTAATACTGTCTTTTTCACCGTTATGATAAAAGCGCCGGGCATCTTTACTGCCATCTTCATAATAAGATAGCATGAGGCCCTCATCTTTACCCTGGTAAAAACTTTGCCGCGACTTAAGTGTACCTGAAGGATAATGCGTTTCGATAAAACCTGTGAACGGTTGTTGATGATAGTACCATACACCATTCTGTAATGCCAGTGAAGTATCAACAGACTGAACCGTGATATCCGGAATTACCGGCGCTGCTGTTTTCATTTCGCCGGCAGATGGCTTATTCTCCTGTTGAGGGGACTGACAACCGGCTATCAATAACAGTATGGCTATATATTTTCTCATTCTTCGCTTTCGAGGATCTTAATATCAGTGATCAGGTTATGGATCTCATTCAATGCCGTTCCCTTATACACCCCACGGATCCGACGGTGTTTATCGATCAGCAACATATTTTCCGTATGCAGAAAATCATTACTGTTCTTTTTTTGTCCCAGATCCTCATCTGCAAAATAGGATTGTCTGGCAAGTGTATACAATGCTTCCCTCTCGCCGGTAACCAAATGCCATTTGCCACTGATAGCACCAAATGATTGCGCATATTGTTTCAGCCGGGGCACACTGTCGTTCTCCGGTGTTACACTATGCGAGAGTAACAATACACGGTTATCTGTTTGAAAGGAATCCTGTACGATCTTCAGATGGGTGGTCAACCGTTTGCAGATACCCGGGCAGGCGGTAAAAAAGAAATCAGCTACATAGATCTTCCCTTCAAATGTTTTTTCTGTTACCCTTTGTCCATTCTGATCAATAAACTGAAAATCCGGTATGGTATGAATTGCCGCGTAGGCTGCTGATGCAGGCTCTATCCATTGCGGTGTAAAATCAGCAGAGTTATAAAATGGCAGTTTCCCTGTCGCCTGTTTTTCCTTTTTTACAGGAGTGTTACAGGCGACAAGGACTATCCATACAAGGGTGCTTAAAAAAAATCGGTTACCCATTCTGTTATTGTTTTTTATCGGGTGGTGGTGGCTTTTGTTCACCGGGTTTTCCGGGTGGCATAGGCGGTCGCATGGTCTTTTCAATTTCTGCATATTTTTTAAACTGGTCGGCACTCAATACCGATTTAATTTTTTCATCGCGGACCTTGCTCAGTTTATCGGCCACTTCTTTACTCACAGGTGGCGGAGGAGGTGGTGGTGGTTGTGGTTTACCATCCTTGCTTCTTTGTTTTTCGATCTCTGCAAAAAAATCCTTGTACGCTGCGGCCAGTTTATCTTTTTGTGCAGCTGTCAGTTTCAGTTCTTTTTCCATTCTTTCTGAAACATGTTTCACTCTTTCTTCTGCACTGGGTGGTTTGCCGGGGCTACCGGGTTGTGGGGGTTGTGCTGTTACACAAACACAGGCAATCGCCAGGTTGGTGAACAGGATGAACATTCTTTTTTTCATGGTAATTTTTTTTAGGGGTGATGCAATAATTTATATTGTATTAGAAGTATTTTATCAAGCATCCCTTCGAACTAAGTTGTTAATATTTACCAAAGAAATGCTGTTACATAAAAAGGCAACCATTGCTGATTGCCCCTTGTCCTGTGAAAAACCAAAACTATTGTGTAACCGTTCCTTTTGTTCCGTAAAAGCCGCTGCCATTAATGTAAGGCGCATCGGCGGTGGTATGGTAGTGATAGATCCCATTGGGATAATCGGCTGTAACTCCGGTATGTCCGTGATAAACATCAAGATCGGCACTCACAATGGTTTTACCGTTTTCCAATGGACCGTATACCGGAAACCCATCTAGCAAAAATCCGATCAGCGCACTCTTTGTGTTGTTAGTAGTGATATACAAAGGTTCTACATGATAATGATAGGATGAACTCTGGTCAGGATGCCCGTTGAACTGATCAAAGGAATTGATCTCATTCGTTAATGGCGTATTAGGCCCTGCATACTGATTATACATAGGCACGCCATTAATAGAAACACCAATAGGGCCGAGTGGTGTGGCTTCGTGTGCCGCATTCACTGCCGGGGAAACCGGTATCTTAAATGTATAACTCTTGGTACCGATACTGTTCGGGTTTTTGGAGAAAGCGGTGTTGGTTCCGTTGTATGCCTGGTAACGGTTATCACTGGTTGAGAAATAACAACTCTTATGATCCGGTATACCATCCGATTTAATGGTAATATAGGTTCCATCGGAAGAGATGGTTACGGTTGTATTGAATTTCTTAAACACATCCGGAACAGTGGCTGTATTGGTTCCTGTACCTGTAGTAGTACCGGTTGATGGGGTTCCTGAATCTTTACTGCAGGAAAGACTGATGATGGCAGCAAATGCCAGTGTGATCATGGGCAGTGCATATTTTTTCATAACAAACGGTTTCAGGGTTTGATGCGGTTTCGAAAAGAAACCTTCGGTAGTAAAATATTATTGTTGCAGAGGCGGTGGTCTTTGTCCATCTGGTGGTGGTGGCCGTTGCCCATCTGCAGGTGGCGGTGGTCCATCCGGATGTTCGCCACGAGGTCCCGGTGGTGGGCCCTGCGGCGGCCCCCCGGGTTGTGGGGCAAGCATACGCAGCACCTGTTGGATCACTGCATCAAATTTTTTCTTCTGTGTTTCATTGCAGAGGCTACGGATCTGTTGAAAATGTTTGAACGTAATGATCTCGGACTCTACATCATAGACCACAGAAGCATTGGCGGCTTTTTCAATAACCGAATCCGGTGTGTCCGTATTTTTCAGCAGATCGAATAAAGCTTCTTTTACTTCCCTGTTCTTTCTTCTCACTTCCTGCATTTTCTGACGGTGGTCCTGTTTAAACACCATCAGTTTTTGTTGCTGCACAGAATCGAAACCCAGTTCTTTTACCAGGAATTCCATGGCACCCGACTGGTTAGCTTCGCGGCCCGGTGGCCTGTTGCGCAGTAAGAAGAATGAAGCCAGTGTGGCTATATTCAAAGCAACCAATAACAGGATAATGATGGCGGCCCATTTATTTCTTGCGAAGTAGTTCATCATCGGGTGGTTTTATCAGTATAAACAGAATGGGTGGTAAGATCATACTCCTGGGCGAAACCCTGTATACTGCCGGCTTCCGTGCTTACAGGCTGTTGATCTTTTTTTACAAAATGGCTGATCGCAACAATATTCAGTACCAGCAACAAAGAGAAGGTAGCGATGGATACAGCGGGCCGGGTTATGATGGACCAGAAGCTTCCCACAGTTGCTGAATGGTTATTAAGATTGGCCTGTACTCGTGTGTAGAAAAACGGAGACAGTTCGGCCCTATTGATCCCATCAATGCTGTTCAGGATCTCATCGATGTTTTGCTGTGTAAATTTTTTAGGTTCCATACGCATCATTTATGCTTGATCCGAATAATAGTGTTGTAAATATTTCCGAAGGTTCTCTTTTGCCCGGTGCATCAGGGCTTCTACTGATTTGATGGTCAGGTTCATGATGTCCGCTACTTCATCATAGCGTAACCCTTCTGTCTTGATCAGTACAAAAGCTATTCGCTGGTTCTCCGGCAATTTCTGCATCGCTTCAAAAAGGATGGCGGCCTGTTCTTTCTGATCCAGCTGTACACCCGGGTGATGGAAATGAACCGCTTCTTCTTCCTTCTCTCCTAAACCGATCCAGGATTTCAGGTTGGCCATTCTTTTTTTCGACTTCTTTTTCCGTTCTGCATCCAGGGCCTTGGTAAGCGCTATCCGGTACAACCAGGTGGATAATTTCGCTTCTCCCCGGAAACTGCCTACCGACTGAAAGACCTGTATGAATACTTCCTGGGCAACATCTTCTGCCTCCTGGGTATCTTGCACAATACCGAGCACGGTATTAAATACCATGTTCTGCCAGGTGCCGACCAGGTGCTTAAAAGCAGCCTGATCGCCTTTTTGAAGGGATAGAATGAGGTCCTTTTCGTTCAAAAATTGCTTTATTAGATAGTTAGACGGTACAACCTACAAAAACCTTCGGCCAATATGAAAAAATCAACGAGGGTGCTTTGCCACAGCGGCGTTAAAAAAATTAAAGACCTATGTCTCCTTATCATTCCTTAATCTTTTATATTTAGACCCTTGAGGCCACAATACGGGGCTCTCCCCGAATAGGTGGTTCGTAAACATCCCCCTGGAAATGATCAAACACACAAAACAATACCTGGTTGCTCTGGCAGTATTCCTTTCTGTCAGTCATCTTTCTGCACAAGGTTACCAGGCTTTACATGGTTCTGCTTTAGCCGGAAGCACCGCGGTTTTTAATAATCCCGCCGCTTCAGTAGGTTCGGCCTATAAATGGGACCTGAGCCTGTTTTCGGTACAGGCGAAGATCAGCAGCAATTCTCCTTATTATGAAAGCGGAGCGAATGGGGGATTAACCATGGCCGGAGACACAAGAAGCAAATTCATTCATGCAAACATGGACCTGAGCCTGTTAAATTTTTTATATAAGCCGGATAACAGCCATGCATTCAATTTCGGTATCCGGGCAAGATCCTATAACCATGTAAAAACTACCGCCTTTCATTATAGTGATTCGATCAACAGCATCCATAGTTTTTTAATTGCTAACGATAACCAGCCCTATCTTGAAGGTTTTGCCACACATACCGGCTGGCTGGAAGCAGACCTGAACTATTCACAGGTTTTATTTGAGAACAGCCACTCTAAATTAACAGGGGGTGCCACGCTGCAGATCATGAAAGGCTTATCCGGTGCTTTTCTGAAACTGAATAAGGTAAGCTATATAGAATCGAAAAACGCCACCGATACCCTTTTCAATTTTACAGATGGCAGTGGTTCTGCCGGCTATTCAAGTACATTGGATCAAAGCACGTTTGCGAATGCAAGAAAAGAAGCACTCAGTTCTTTTGGATTAAGCCTTGGCATTGAGTATCTGATCTACAATAATGAGTATAATGAAACTGCGGTGAATAATAACCTGAACTACGAATGGAAGATCGGTGTAAGCCTTATGGATATTGGTTCTAATAAATATAAACCCAGTTCGAATTCTGTTCAGTTATTCAGTCCCGGTGCCAATATAACAGATATCATTGCGGATCAGAAATTTACCGGCGCACCTGATATTTCAGCATTTAAAGATTCGTTGACCAGTGTGTTTACCAATAGTGCCACGATCACGAAAAACTTTTCGATCACCAATCCTACAAGGCTGATTGTAAATATTGACAGGAACTTTGGCAACAACCTGTATGTAAATGGTGAGTTGAGTATGAATTTCTTTTCAACCTCCAGCTATACAAAATACCGTACAAGGGAGTTGAACCTGTTAACCATCACACCCAGATGGGAAACGATCGGATGGGGTGCTTATTTACCTGTACAATATAATACGCAGGGACAATTATGGGTAGGTGCCGCCGTAAAACTGGGGCCGCTGGTGCTGGGTTTGCATAACCTGGGCATACTGGCTAAAAACCCGAAGATAAATGGAGGAGGCTACCTTTTGCTGTCAATACATCCCTTTAATAAAAGGAATGTATTGAGCAAAATGGATTGTCCGAAATAAGCAGGGATACATGATATTATATATTCACCTGATCCGCTTTCGGCCGTACAAATGCTGTACGGATAATTTGAAGAAAGGTTATTCGGCAGACTGGATATTAGACGCCTGTTTTCCTTTTTTACCATCTGTTATTTCAAATGATACTTTTTGTCCTTCTTTTAAAGTTTTGAATCCGCCCATATTGATGGCAGAGAAATGAGCGAACAGATCTTCACCACCATCATCCGGTGTGATAAATCCGAAACCTTTTGAATCATTGAACCATTTTACAACTCCTGTAGGCATAATTATTATAGTTTAATGTTTAAATATAGTGGTTTTTGGCTGTTTTTCTGCTTTTCTGTGCGGGTTTTCGGCAATTGAGGATGTGGCAGAGGCCAAAATCACCCAAAAATAAAGCCCATAAACCGGGGTTTATGGGCCTGAAATGGGTTGGTAAGTGACTACAGGGCTTAGTTCCCGGCCGCCATTACACCTTTGAAATAGCCGATAGATTCTGCTATCCCGGCCATGGGATCTGCCATGTCTTTTTCATATTCTATACTGCAAACACCTTTATATCCGGTCTTCCGCAGGGCTTTTACCAGTGCCGGGAAATCGATCACACCCCGGCCTATTTCGATGGCTTTCCCGTCTTTTTCAGCCTTACTTACGTCTTTGATATGGAGGTCGAACAGGCGGTCCTTATATTCTTTGACCGCTTTATCTACCGCAACACCGGCACGTGTGGCATGGCCGATATCGATGCAGAGTCCCATACGGGGATCTTTGTTCTTGATCCTGTCGTACACATCTTTAGGCCCCGGGTATAAAGCATCTTCCGGGCCATGATTGTGTATGGCCAGTTTAATATTGTATTCTTTTACTTTTTCTTCTGCATAATCCAGCACATCATAAGAAGGGGCACCAACGATCATGGTAACACCCACTTTTTTGGCATAGGCAAAAGCCTGGTCAACCGCTTCTTTGGTTTTCATGTAGATCACACCAACCGTATACACATTAATATTGGCTTCTTTGAATTTGGCCAAAGCTGCATTGATCGTTTCCTGGCTGCTGTTGAGAGGAACATGGATCTCTTTCAGGGAAAGATTATAAACGCCGATCCTTTTCATCATCGCGATAGATTTATCCAGATCGAATTTGGCAAATGTGTAACCGGCAATTCCTACGGGTAAGGGTTCTGCTACAGCAGATACGCTGTTTGCATGATCAGGGGATGACCCGGTTGCGTTACCTAAAAAAGGGACAGCAAAAAATAGTGACAGGCCCAGGGCTGTTGTTTGAAGAAAATTTCTGCGGGATGGCATGCGATCGTTTTTTATAATGAAAGAAATACTGTTTACCATTTATTCGTTTTTGTTTACACTTTGGGTTCCCAGCCATGCTCATATTCACGGCCCCATAATTTCATCGCGGCTGCATCGTTGTTGATATGGCCATTCGACTGGTCAATATGCAAGGTGCGGCCCACCCGTTGTGCAATATTTCCCAACTGCACCCAGAGCGTACTCTTATAGCCTGTTTCTACATCGGCGTTGGGGCGTTTACTTAAGCGCACAGACTCGAGGAAATTTGCGATATGAACGGCGTCGAGCCCTTCATTAGGACTGGCCGCATTTCTTCCATCGATCACCGCATTGGATTTTACTTCTTTCAAGATCACTCCTTTTTCATCAAAAATGGTATAGCCGTTATGGCCTGTTTGCATAATGCCTTTATCGCCATAGAACATCACACCACGATCTGTTCCCTGTACTTTAAAATTACTACAGCTGCGTCCCTCCCAAAGTATAGTAGCTTCCGGACAATCATACGTGATGAATTGTGTATCCGGTGTTTCCCAATCATCTTTAAAATAATAACGTCCACCGCTGGAATGAACAGCAAGCGGGTAGTCAACACCCAACCCCCAGCGCGCCACATCTACTTCATGTGTGCCGTTGTTCAATGCTTCGCCGGTTCCCCAATGCCAGAACCAATGCCAGTTATAATGAATGAGATTGTCTTTATACGCCATGCGCGGTGCCGGGCCCTGCCAGAGATCATAGTCCAGCCCTGCAGGAACCGGTGCAAGCTTTCCGATACCAATAGGTTTTCTGTTATTGGTGTACCAGCATTTGGCCATGTGCACTTTTCCGATAACACCGGCATGCAATGCGTTAATTCCTTCCGTTAACAGATCCCATGATCTTCTTTGCGAACCCATCTGAACCACACGATCATATTTTCTGGCTGCTGCAATAGCCAGTTCACCCTCGCGGGGATTGTGTGATAAAGGTTTCTCTACGTAAACATGTTTACCGGCTGCACAACAGATAATAGCAGCGGGCGCATGCCAGTGATCGGGGGTTGCGATATATACGGCATCCAGTTCTTTGTTGGCAATTGCTTTACGAAAATCATTCTCTCCTTTAGGGGCATCTTTCACCACTTTTGAAACGGCTTCAATACCTTTTGCACGGGCTTTTTCATCCACATCGCAAATAAAATTCACTTCTGTATTGGGTTGTTTGGCAAAGATGGGAGCCATGGAAGCACCCCTTCCGTTACAACCGATCACCGCCATATGGATCCGGTCGTTGGCACCCCAGATCCGGGTATAACTTTTAGCACCCCATACAGTACTCATTCCGCCAACGGCCCCAACAGCGGAACCGGGCGCAAGATTTTTTAGAAAGA
>CBHRAM010000020.1:0-20919 GCA_966076165.1 uncultured Chitinophagaceae bacterium | reverse complement strand
CTAATTCCCATACACACTCAAAAACTTGATCCGCATGATCTTTAACTGCTCCCAGCTGTAATTGTTCTCACTCAATTCTTCCTGCGCTATCTGCAATGATGATGTTTGACAGCTTTTAAAATATTCAATGATATCTTCCTGGTCGTATTCATCCAGCCATTCGTCTATCGCATAATCGAGGTTGAGTTTGGTTCCGCTGGCGGCGATGGTTTCCATCTCTTCCAGTAACTCATCCAGTTTCAGGCTCTTGTTTTTGGCAATGGTTTCCAGCGGGATCTTTTTATCTACGTTCTGAATAATGTAGATCTTGTTGTTGGCTTTATTGGCCACGCTCTTCATCACAAAATCATCAGGCTTCTCTATATCATTCTCTTCTACATATTTAGCAATCAGCTCCACAAAAGGCTTACCATACTTTATGGATTTGCCCTTGCTCACACCCTGGCATTTTTCCATCTCCTCCAGTGTGGTGGGATAAATGGTGGCCATATCCTGCAAAGAGTTTTCGAGGAAGATCACAAATGGGGGCAGGCTTTTTTTCTTCGCTTCTTTCTGGCGAAGTTCTTTCAGCATCTCAAATAATTTCTCATCTGCAGCTGCACCTGTTTGAGTGGCATTCTCGCCTTCATCCTCATCAAACTGTGCATCTTCGTATAAATTGTTCAGCACAATTTTGAAGGATACCGGTTTCTTTAAGAATTTCTCACCCTTATCGGTCATTTTCAACAGCCCGTATTCTTCAATATCTTTTTTGATCAGGTTCTCCAGTAACATCTGCCTTACCAGGCTGTTCCATAAATGACTTTCCTTGTCTTTACCCAAACCAAAAACGGGTAAAGCATCATGACGGTAAATATTGATCTGCGGAGTAAGCTTGCCCATCACCACATTCACCACATAATCGGTGGTAAAGCGTTCATCGAGGGCTTTGATCACTTTCAGCATCTTCACCACATCATCCTTGGCTTCAATTTTTTCTTTGGGGTGCAGACAGTTATCACAGTTGCCACAGTTAGGCGTATCCCAGTCTTCTCCAAAATAATGAAGCAATATTTTACGACGGCATACCGCACTTTCTGCGTAAGCCACAGTTTCATCTATCAATTGCGCACCCACTTCCCGCTCACTCAAAGGCTTATCGCGCATCAGGTGTTCCAGTTTGGAAACGTCTTTGTGCGAATAGTACAATACACAAAGCCCTTCCATACCATCCCTGCCTGCACGGCCTGTTTCCTGGTAATAATTTTCGATGGATTTGGGTATGTTAAAATGGATCACAAACCGGATATCCGGCTTATCGATCCCCATTCCGAATGCGATCGTTGCTACGATCACCTGCACATCTTCATTTAAAAACTGGTCCTGCCTGCCTGCGCGCAATTTCTGGTCAAGGCCGGCATGATAGGCCACGGCTTTGATCCCGTTGGCCATTAATATTTCTGCGAGTTCTTCGGTTGTTTTCCGGTTAAGGGTATAGATGATCCCACTCTTGCCTTTATGGCCCGTAATAAAGCGGACAATACTTTTAATGGTTTGATCCTTGGTGATCTTCGGCTGGATCTCGTAATAAAGATTGGAACGGTTAAAGGAAGACAGGTAAATATTCGGATCACGAAGGCCGAGGTTTTTTACGATATCACTTTTTACTTTAGGTGTTGCGGTAGCGGTTAAGGCCACAACCGGGATATCCGGGTTGATGATATCCATCATCTCGCGCAAACGCCTGTATTCCGGCCTGAAATCATGGCCCCATTCTGAGATACAATGCGCTTCATCCACCGCAAAGAAAGAAATGGGCAGATCGCTGAAGTATTCGAGGTTCTCCTGTTTGGTAAGGGTTTCCGGGGCCACATACAAGAGTTTGGTCTTCCCGGTGGTAAGATCATCCTTTACGGCTTTGATCTGTCCTTTATTGAGTGATGAGTTTAGAAAATGGGCCACCTCATCATTCTCGCTGTAACCTCGTACCAGGTCTACCTGGTTCTTCATTAAAGCGATAAGAGGGGAAACAATGATCGCACATCCGGGCATGATCATGGCCGGCAACTGGTAACAAAGGCTTTTACCGCCTCCGGTAGGCATGATCACAAATGTGTCCCTCCCGTTTAATACGCTGTTGATCGCCAGTTCCTGTGTACCCTTGAACTCCCTGAAGCCGAAATATTGTTCCAGGGCACCATATATATCATAACCATGGGTTACGGGATCTTTCTTTTTTGCAGCCGCCTTGGGTGCTGTAGCCGTTTTGGCTTTGGCAACCGGAGTTTTAGGGGCTTTTGTTTTAGTACTTGTAGCCATGTATCAAAATCTGTTTTCACCCCGCCTGGCGGGAATGCTTACGAACCTATAATTTAGTTCATTTGCCGGAAATATTCGCTTAAAATTTTTAAACGGATGGGTTTACGGAAATCGCGTCCGGCAGTGATGTTATTCCCTGTGTTTTAGCAGAAAACTTGTTAAAAAGGGTCACGAAGTTAATGAAGTACCGGTTCAATACTGTCAGATTGATGTTAAACTTTACCTTTGTCGGGCATGAATGCATCTATACAACAAACCGCATTACACACCATAGAACTGGAAGCCGCTTCTGTTGCCGGGCTGGCCGCTTTTATTGATGATTCTTTTGTGAAAGCCGTGGAATCCATCCATTCGGCAAAAGGCAGGCTGATTATCAGTGGCATCGGCAAAAGTGCCATTGTGGCCCAGAAGATCGTGTCTACCCTCAATTCTACCGGCACCCCATCACTTTTTATGCATGCTGCAGATGCTATCCATGGCGATCTGGGCATGGTGCAGAAAGATGATATCGTAATGATCATCAGCAAAAGCGGCGAAAGTCCCGAGATCAAAGTACTGGTGCCGCTGATCAAAAACTTTGGCAATACCCTGATCAGTATGGTGGGCAATATTGAGAGTTTCCTGGCCCTTCAGGGTGATATGGTATTGAACACAACAGTAAGTAAAGAAGCCTGTCCCAATAACCTGGCCCCTACCAGCAGCACTACTGCACAAATGGTCATGGGCGATGTGTTGGCTGTTTGCCTGATGCAGCTGAACGGGTTCAGTGGACAGGATTTTGCCAAATACCATCCCGGAGGCAACCTGGGCAAGCGTTTATACCTGCGTGTATCCGATCTGTATGTGGCCAATGAACGGCCTGCAGTGCTGGCAACCGCTTCTTTACGGGAAGTGATCGTGGAGATCACTGAAAAAAGACTGGGTGTAACGGCTGTGGTAGATGCGGACAATCAATTAAAAGGCATTATTACCGATGGCGATTTGAGAAGGATGCTGGAAAAGAACAACAATATCCAGCATATCACCGCTCAGGATATACTTACTTCTAAACCCACAACCGTTCCACCATCTATATTAGCTGTTGAAGCACTGGATACCATGAGAAATCATGATATCAGCCAGCTTCTCGTGGAGGAAAACGGCAACTACCTGGGTGTTTTACATATTCATGACCTCGTACGCGAAGGCATCGTATAACCCTGCTTATTTATTATGAAAGCGTTTAATAAGCCTGTAATTTCGCAGCGCAAATCTTTAACAAGGCAAGCCCTATGAATAAGCATCATTATGTAGTGATCATGGCGGGTGGTATTGGCAGCCGTTTCTGGCCAAGCAGCCGCACCGGGTACCCCAAACAGTTCATCGATATTTTAAATACAGGCAAATCACTGATCCGCTGGACCTATGAGCGGTATACCGCTTTCATTCCGGAAGAAAATATTTTTGTGGTTACTACGGGTGAATACTGCGATATCGTAAAGCAGCAGATCCCTGAAATGAGCACCGATAATATTCTGGCAGAACCCAGCCGCAAGAATACGGCCCCCTGCATAGCTTATATCTCGTTCAAACTTTTACAGAAGGACCCCGAAGCTTCTCTGATCGTGGCTCCCAGTGATCACCTGATACTGGACAATGAAAACTTCAGAAAGATCACGGAACAGGCGCTGGATTTTGCCGGGCATATCCGCTCATTGGTTACCCTGGGTATCAAACCATCACATCCCAATACAGGCTATGGATATATACAGCATGAGCCTATGGCCGTGGCAGATGGGATCTATAAAGTAAAGACCTTTACAGAAAAACCCAATCTCGAACTCGCAAAGACATTTTTAGCCAGCGGCGACTTTTTATGGAACGCAGGTATTTTCGTGTGGAAAGTAAAGAATGTGGTCAAAGCTTTCGAACAATACCAACCTGAAATGTATGAGCTGTTTGATGGTGAGAAAGAACATTTCAATACCCCGGCAGAAACAGAAGCCATCAACCGGATCTATCCTTTATGCACCAATGTATCTATCGACATTGCCATTATGGAAAAAGCGGATAATGTGTATGTGATCCCATCCTCTTTTGGCTGGAGCGATCTGGGTACCTGGAACAGTGCTTATGATAATTTTGAGAAAGACTACCTCGGCAATGCTGTTGCCGGTGAAAATGTGATCGTGATCGATGCCACCAAATGCATGGTGTCTGCACCCAATGAAAAACTGCTGGTGTTGCAGGGATTGGATGATTTTATAGTGGTGGATACCAAAGATGTTTTACTCATCTGCAAAAAAGAGAAAGAACAGGCCATTAAAGAATATGTGGCGGAAGTGAAGCGGAATAAGGGTGATAAGTATCTCTGATTGCGGGATTTTGGGTATGATTTCACGGATTGATGCTGTGGTAATCTGTGCAATCTGTGGCAAGATATTTTTTTCGAAAGCGACCAGTAACTAACAGTTGGTCGCTTTTTATTTGCCTTTACGGGCTTCCCACGGAGAATAAATTCTTAAATTTGACTGATCAGATCACGAGTTGTTTGTAAACAGCATTAATCGATAGCTCATGCCCCAGACAAGAACGGTTATTACAGGTACAGGTAGTTTTATCCCTCCCAATATCAAGACCAACGCAGAATTTGTTAACCAGGAGTTCTATACAGAAGACCATGAGCGTATTATTGCCCCACCCACAGAGATCGTAGATAAATTCAAAGACATTACCGGCATTGAAGAAAGGCGTTATGCCGATACCAATATGACCGCTTCCGATATGGCCGCCATTGCCGCAAAACGCGCCATTGAAGATTCAGGGATCGATCCTGAAACACTGGACCAGATCATTTTCGCACATAATTTCGGGAATGTTTTAAAAGATACCATTCAAACAGATGTATTGCCCGCGCTGGCTTCACGTGTAAAACAGGCTTTGGGTATACGCAACCCCAATTGTGTAGCTTATGATATTTTATTTGGCTGCCCCGGCTGGATCCAGGGTGTGATACAGGCGGATGCTTATATCAAATCGGGTATGGCCAAAAAATGTCTGGTGATCGGTGCCGAAACTTTAAGCCGTGTGATTGATATCTACGATCGCGACAGTATGATCTTCAGCGATGGTGCCGGTGCTACTGTAATTGAAGCCGTGCCTTCCACCGAAACCGAAAGCGGCATCCTTGCCATCAGCATGCAAAGCCATTGTGTTGATGAAGCCTTTTATCTCCACTACGGAAAATCCAATTACCCCGACTCCGATCCCGGCGTACGTTATATGAAAATGAAGGGCCGTAAAGTATATGAATACGCCATCAAAAATGTTCCGGCAGCCATGAAGTCCTGTTTAGATAAATGCGGCTTGCAGGTAACCGATGTAAAAAAATTCTTCCTGCACCAGGCCAATGAAAAAATGGATGAAGGCTTTGTAAAAGTGCTCTACAAATTATACGGTTTAAAAGAAATCCCCGGAGATATCATGCCCATGAGCATCCACAAACTCGGCAACAGCTCCGTGGCCACCATCCCAACCTTATACGACCTCGTTAAACACGGCGAGCTCGGCGAACATGCTTTGGAAAAAGGAGATGTGGTCATGTTTGCTTCTGTGGGGGCAGGGATGAATATTAATGCGATATGTTATAGGGTGTAACCCCCAGCCCCCTGAAGGGGAAGTTAGAAAAGAAATTCTCAAAAAGAAAAGCAGTTCACATAATGAACTGCTTTTCTTTTTGAAGAAACAATATTAGCTCCCCCTTCAGGGGGCTGGGGGGTCAATACCCCCGCACATTCTTCCCTTCCATATAATTCAAAAATGCCTTATTCACCACTTTATTCCCTCCCGGTGTTGGGTAGTTGCCGGTAAAGTACCAGTCGCCTGTGTTGGTGGGGCAGCTGTCGTGAAGGTCTTCGATGGTTTGGTAGATGGCTTCTACTTTCAGGTCTATTTCGGGTGGGGTGATGAGCTCCGCAATTTTATCGGAGATCTCCAGTGTGGTAAAAGGTTTGTACACCTGCCGCACCACATTCTCCGTATGCAATTGATTGTTTCGTTGCAGTTCTTTTATTTTTTCATGTACTTCGGTAAGTACATACTCCATATTTCTTTCTTTGAGTAAAGCAATGGCGGCGCGGAAAGCGATAAAATCACCGAGTTTGCTCATATCAATACCATAGCAATCGGGGTAACGGATCTGTGGAGCAGAAGAAACCACAATGATCTTTTTGGGCTTCAGCCTTGCCAGCATGCGCACAATACTTTCTTTTAACGTGGTGCCACGTACAATGCTGTCGTCAATTACCACAAGCGTGTCTTCATTTTTGCGAACGGTGCCGTATGTTATATCATATACGTGCTGCACCATTTCATTACGGTTCGCATCTTCTGTAATAAATGTGCGGAGTTTTACGTCTTTGATGGCAATCTTTTCCTGGCGGATCTTACGGTTCACCATTTCTTCCAGTTTCTCGGGCGTAACATCTTTCCCCCAGCTGAGGATCCTTTCAACCTTGATCTTGTTCAGGTATTCTTCCATTCCTTTCACCAATCCGTAGAATGCCACTTCGGCTGTATTGGGTATATAAGAGAAAATGGTATTCTTCAGGTCGTAGCTGATACTTTCCAGAACGGTCTTGCTTAAATGGTGCCCGAGTGCGATCCGCTCACGGTAAATTTTTTCATCACTGCCGCGTGAAAAATAGATCCGTTCAAAACTGCAGGCCCTTCTTTCTTTGGGCTCTAAGATCTGCTCAATGCTATAGCCACCTTTATCATCCACGATCAATGCCATACCCGGCATCAGTTCCAGCACTTCATTCTCACCTACGTTAAAGGTTGTACGGATCGCAGCTCTTTCGCTGGCGGCAACGATCACTTCATCATTAATATAATAGTAGGCCGGACGGATCCCATGCGCATCACGCATAACAAAACTATAACCGTTGCCTAATAAAGCACCGACAGTATATCCGCCATCAAATAACGGAGTAGCTTTCTTTAATACTTTACTGATATCTGCTGCATTGGGATGTGCTTCATCTTCCTTGGTTAAGAAATGATGTATCACTTCCATCATCGCCGCCAGGTCACTCTGTTTTTGAAAATCACCCGGACTCATATTGATGAGATCAAACAATTCATCCGTATTCACCAGGTTAAAATTTCCCGCAAGGGCTAAATTTCTTCCCGGCATCAGGTCGCGCTTGATAAAGGGGTGACAAAATTCCACATTATTCTTCCCCTGTGTTCCATACCGTAAATGCCCCAGTAATACTTCACCCAGAAAAGGCAGATGGCCTTTCATTAATCCGGGGTGTTGTTTAATATCGGGCTGGTATTTCTCCAGTTCGGCAATTTCCTGGCCTATTTTGAAGAAAAGATCGGCGATGGGTTGCTGGGCATTGCTGCGCATACGGTGCAGAAAAGGGTTACCGGGTTCGGTATTCAGTTTTACTGCGGCAATACCTGCGCCATCCTGGCCACGGTTATGCTGTTTTTCCATGAGCAGGTACAGCTTGTTCAGGCCGTAAGTAACTGCTCCGTGCTGCTGGAGATAATAGGAAAAAGGCTTTCTCAATCGAATGTAAGCAAGGCCACATTCGTGTTTGATGTCGTCGCTCATGATGGTGTTTAAAAGAAAGTGGCGAAGGTACAACTCCGCCACATTTTATCATATTAATTATAGGCCGTTGCCAACTCCGGGTTTACCGTCTCGGCCAGCCATAAAAACTCACTTACAAACTGATCAATTGCCTTCTGGAACCCGGTATCCGTAAGGTTACCCTCGACATCGAATTTCTTGTCAACCAGGGGGGTGATCAGCATATAGGGGGAAGCGATGCCGAATAAAGCCGGTATCAGCAGCAGTAACTGCTGACTGGAGCGCATCCCACCCATGGCACCCGGTGAAGCTGTAACGATCCCGAAAGCTTTATGGCTTTGTTTAGGAAAATGGTCCAGCAGGTTCTGCAGGGCCGGCGAATAACTGCCATTATATTCCGGGGTTACCAGGATAAACGCTTCTGCCGCAAACATCCGCTCAGCCAATGGTTTGAACTGATCAGGTGTTTTCTCTACGCTGGTAAATACCTGTTGTAACAAAGGCAGGTTCCAGTCGCGTACATCAATAATATCTACGGTATGTGCTGTGGTAGCCGTTAAATGTTTTTTCAGGAACAAAGCCACCCTGTATGATACACTATCCTTTCTGGGGCTTCCTGATATGATCTCTATATTCATATATTCATCTTTTGTGCACGGGATTATCCCGCAGCTGTTATCAATACTATTATAACAACCTGAATGCCCCAATGTTCACGATAACGTGTTTCAGGCAATCCGGCTGTTGATTTCGATCTCTCCCAGCAATGTTTTCGACACCGGGCAGGCTTTGGCTATCTGCAATAACCTTTCCCTTTGCGTTTCATCAATATTGCCTTCCAGTTTGATGGACCGGGTAAAAATGGTTTTGGCATCCACTCTTTCGAGGCTTACTGTCACTTCTATCGCCGTCACTTTCCATTCTTTTCTGTCTGCATACATCCGCAGAGTGATCGCAGTACAACTGGCCAGCGATGCTTCCAGGATCTCATCCGGTGCGGGACCGGTATCTGTTCCTCCCTTATCCATTGGCTCATCTGCTGCAAATTCATGTCTTCCGTTCTGGAGCTTTACACTGTAATGAGTGGAGGCAATACTGGCAGTTGTCATGCTAAAGATTTTAAGCGATCGTCAACCTCGTTTTAACGATACTGATGTATTTGTCTTTTAACTGGTAAATAGCCAGTCCATTCAATATTACCATCAGTATACCGATGCCGGGTTGTTGTGCGATCAGTAATTCAAATAAAAGGATGTTCACGGTTATCGGGGCAATCAGCAATAAAGCCAAAGCCCTGGTAGCGGGAACCAACATCAGCAAAGCTAAACCTAGTTCCAGTGTTTTTACCACTAATAAAAACTTAGTTGTAAAAAGAACACCTGCAAATGTGGCGGCATTACCCACCATTGGCGGCATGCTGATAAAATGGAAGAAATAGTTAGACCCAAAAATGAGGTATATCAATGCCAGTAAAGATACCGGCAGGTATTTTATTGTTTTCATGTGTATTATATAGAAAGTAAAAAAAATGTTTTTCTCTGCAGTTACTCTGCACCTCCCGGCCTCTGCGGTGAATGCCTTCCATCATAATCAATCTTCCCGATTATGAAAGATCCATTCACCGCGGAGCCGCAGAGAGGCAGAGGTTTCGCAGAGTGCTATTGAACAGGTCTCTTCATTCATCATTCAAAATTCCCTGTTCAATATTCAATATTCCCTAGGCTTGTTTGATCATTTGCACAGCCAGGTTCAGCTTTACATCATCGCTCACAACAATGCCACCGGCTTCTGTGGTTGCTGTCCAGGTAAGTCCAAATTCTTTACGGCTGATCTTTCCGCTGATTTCGAAACCGGCTTTCACCTGTCCGTAAGGATCGGTCATGGTTCCACCATATTCAACTGCTAACTGCACCGGTTTGGTAACACCACGGATAGTGAGGTCGCCGTTCAATGCATATTCTGCATCATTTAATTTTTTGAAAGAAGAAGAAACAAAACTCAGTTTGGGAAATTTCTCAGCAGCAAAGAAGTCTTCGCTCTTCAGGTGGCCGTCACGCTGTTCGTTGTTGGTAGAGATGCTGTTCACATCTGCTTCAAAAGAAATTTTTGCATCGCTGAAATCAGCGGCAGCAGCTTCCAGGGTAGCATCAAATTGTGTGAAGCTTCCGGTTACATTGGTGATCATCAGGTGTTTCACTTTAAAAGTTACTTCACTGTGTGCGGTGTCGATTTTGTACGTTGACATTTTATTTTTGTTTTAGGGTTTATTTAATTAGCGAATTTGCGGATTAGCGGATTGTTTATTTTCATATCCATGGACCATCGACTATGGACCATGGACGGTTCTATTCTTCAATCAAAACGCCCATCTTACCTTGCTGGTAATCACGGAACGCTTCCATCAGTTCAGTTTGGTTATTCATTACAAAGGGGCCATGAGAAGCTACGGGTTCATTTAAAGGTTCTCCTGTTCCAATGAATAAGTGCGTGTCTTCCAGAGCTTCGAGTTCAAAGCCTTCACCGTCGTGATTGAATACGGCAACATATTTCTCATCTACTTCCCCATCACCGGTTATATTCAGTTTGCCGGTTGTGATATAGATAAATGCGTTGTGTGTTTCAGGAACAGCGAAGAAAAATTTTGCGCCTTTCTTCATAGTCGCTGTGAATGTGTTTACCTGAGAGAGTGTATGGATAGGTCCTTGCACTTCATTCAATTCACCGGCAATCACATTCACTTCTGTTAATCCATCTGCTGATCTTACAACCGGTGTTTGTTCTGCTGTTAAGGGTTGGTAAGAAGGAATGTCCATTTTATGTTTTGCCGGTGTATTCACCCATAACTGGATCAGTTCCTGTCTGCCACCTATTTCATGAATATCTGCCGGTGGCCTTTCACTGTGTATCACACCCATGCCAGCATTCATCCATTGGGTACCGCCTGCATACACCACATTATTATTGCCACGACTATCACGGTGATGAACGCCTCCTTTGAAAATAAAACTCACGGGAGAAAAGCCACGGTGCGGATGCGGCCCCACGCCTGCATGTCTGGTGTCGATATGTGTGGGCACTTTAACTTCTGCATGGTGCAGCAGTAAAAAAGGGTCTATCTGTTCTGCTTTGGCAGATGGAAAGGGTTGCCTGATGGGCATACCACCCATTTCCATCGGCTGGGCATATAAAATACTTTTAATGGTTCTGTTCGTTTTCATGATCACACTCCTTGTATTTGCATGGGTATATCAATCAATAAGATCTCTGCATCAGTATCAGCTTTGATCGTGAGTTTGTTTGTTTCATACACTCCCAAACCATCGCGTGTTTCCAATGATTGTTCATTCACCGTTACATTTCCTTTCAGCACAAATACATAAACACCATTGCCTTCTTTGTGAATGGCATAGTCAATCGTTGTCTCTTTGGTAAGATCAGACAATGAGAACCATGCATCTTGGTTGATCCAGATAGCCTGTTCATCATCCGGTGCTACTACTGCATGAATTTTATTGAGCCTGTCTGCATGCGCAAATGATTTTTGATCATAACGCGGTTCAATATTTTTTTCTTTGGGAAATACCCAGATCTGTAAGAATTTAACTTCTTTGTCTTTGTTGGCATTCATTTCACTGTGTGCAATACCGCTGCCGGCACTCATGATCTGTACATCGCCCTGGCGGATGATCTTGTCGCGACCCGTACTGTCGTTATGATGCAGATCGCCCGATAAGGGTATGGATACGATCTCCATATTATCATGCGGGTGTTTGCCAAAACCCATGCCCGGTGCTACGGTATCATCATTCAATACCCTGAGGGTACCAAAATGCACACGCTCGGGGTTATGGTATTGTCCAAAACTGAAAGTGTGAAAACTGTTCAGCCAGCCAAAATTTGCGTGGCCCCTTGTGTCTGCTTTATGTAATATCGTTTTCATATTGTCTCCTTTTTATAATACGTGTATATACACCTATTTGTTTAAAAAAATATTTTATTCTGCCGTACGTACTTTTTCGAGTAGCTGGTTCAGCACCGCAGCTTCTTCATTGTTGATCTCTAAAACACTTTCCACCGCTTTTGTTACCGTAACCGTACTCGCTTCCAGGATGGTGATCCCACTCTGTGTTAACGTGATCACTGTTTCCCTTTTATCAAGCGGGGAGGTAGAACGCTTTACCAGCTTCTTTAATTCCAATCTGTCAATGATCCTCGGTACATTAGAGCTTTTCTCTATCATCCGGCAGGCAACATCCCTTACACACATCTGCTCGGGGTATTTACCTTTTAAGATCCGTAAAACATTGTACTGCTCATGGGTAAGGCCAAACTCTTTCAGCTCCTTACTCATCACTGTTTTCAACCACCAGGCCGTATACAGCGTGTTCAATATTGCCTTATGCACTTCGTCTTTAAATTTAGTACTCTGTATGGCTTGTTCTAATTTCACAACACAAATGTATGTACATACATGCAATTCGCCAAATTTATTTTTTTTGAGAAGTCCATAGTCCATAGACAATGGTCCATAGTATCGTCTTTTACTATGGTCTATCGATCATGGACTATGGACCGGCCTAACATAAAAAAGCCCGCAAAATATGCGGGCCATTACTGCTAATATTTTGATAACCAATCAGTTCTAATTTCTTGCTTTCTCAGCATTCTCAGCCGATTTTCTCCATTCGTCGAGCCCGGAACAGCCGGCAAAATCCTTATCAATTGAGATAAAATAGGTGGGAATATGTTCTTTGAACCATCTTTCCAGTGCCCCGTTCTTTTTCTCTTCCAATGCCCTTTGCGCTACTTTGTTATAATCTTCTTTCAGATTTTCGCGGTGCGGGTTGGTACGGTTCTTCAGATAGATCAGCCTTACCACTTTACGGCCACGCTCGTCTACATATACCTGGGGTTGAGAATACTCGCCCGGTTTGAGTGTACTCAAGGGCTTGATCATATCCTTATCCAGCTGGTCGATATTGACAAATGTTGATCCATCGCGTGAAGAAGCTACAGAACCTGCGCTGAACTTACTGTTCTCATCATCACTGTATTTGTTTACAGCTGCACCAAAACTTAATGAACCATCTATTAATTTTCTGCGGATCGTATCGAGGTGCATCTGTGCTTCTTTGATCTCATCTTCGGTTACCGGAGGAATGCGCAGGATATGTTTTACCACCGCTTCATCACCCGAACGGCTGATCATCATGATAATGTGCAGACCAAATTTTGATTTCACCACCGGAGAGATCTGTCCTTCTTTCAAACGGAATGAAGCCGCAAGAAATGCAGGATCCCATGTTTTTTCATTTCTGTTCAGCGAGTATTGTCCGCCATTCTCTTTCACTGCAGGATCTTCACTATACAGTTTCGCTAACTGGTCAAACTTCTTTACCCCACCTACTTCTGCCTGTTTCTTATAATCATACATCTGCTTGGAAACATATTCTTCCACATCCTTATTCGCTTTGGGGTGAACAACGATCTGGCTTACTTCTATCTCACTCTCGTAATATGGTAAACTGTCTTTATTGATTTTTGCGAAGTAGGCTTTTACTTCATTGGGCGTGATCTTGATACCATCCACGATCTTGCTCTGCATCTGCTCGGATAATTTCTGCTCGCGGAAACTTTCTTTCAAATCTTCTTTCAACTGATAGATGGTTTTACCTGCGATCTCTTCCAGCACTTCTTTGGAACCAAACTGCATTACCGACTGGCGGATCCGGTTATCCATCGTGGCTTCGATCTCATCTTCGCTTACATGGAGGGAATCTTTTTGTGCCTGCAACAGCAATGCTTTTCTGATCAGCTGTCCTTCTAGCACCTGGCACTCTGTAGGAATCACCACATTTTCCTGTCCCTGCGCCTGGCGCTTCAGATCCGAGATCGCGTTCAGTACATCTGAACGGAGAATGATCTTATCGCCCACCTGGCCCACAATTTTATCTGCCACAATTTTCTTGCTCTGCGCCGATGCCGAAAAAGAGGCAGTGGCAGCTAAAGCAAAGAGTATTACATAGAGATTCTTCATAAAGGTCAATATCGATCAAAAATAGTTAAACTAAAAGGGGTAATCGTTAAAGGAAGCGTTAAAGAAGTTAAAAAGGTTACGGATTAGTTAAAAGGGTTAAAAAGGTTAAAGGCGTTAAACTTTTGGCTCAACCTTTTTAACCCTTTTAACCCTTCTACTATCTTAACCGTTCTACAGCGTCCGCTTCACTTCCTCTTCCTCAAACGCCTCAACAATATCCCCTACTTTAATATCATTATAATTCTTAATGGTTAATCCGCACTCCATATTGGATGCTACTTCTTTCGCATCGTCTTTGAAGCGTTTCAGGCTGCCCAGCTCTGCGGCCTGGCCTTCTCCTTTCGGATATTCCACGATACCATCGCGGATGATACGGATCTTGCTGTTTCTGGCGATCTTTCCGTCGAGTACAAAACATCCGGCCACAGTGGCTTTGTCGAATTTGTATACTTCGCGTACTTCCACGTTGGCGGTGATCTTCTCCTGGAATTTCGGTTCCAACATACCTTCCATCGCGCTCTTGATCTCGTCGATCGCCTGGTAGATGATAGAGTATAATTTGATCTCCACCCCTTCTGTTTCAGACAGTTTATTTGCCTGGGAAGAAGGACGCACGTTAAAGCCGATCACGATCGCATCGGATGCTGTTGCCAGCAAGACATCACTTTCTGAGATCTGTCCTACGCCCTTGTGTACAACGCGGATCGCTATCTCTTCGGTTGATAATTTCTGTAATGAATCACTCAGGGCTTCTACAGATCCGTCCACATCACCTTTGATGATGATATTGAGTTCTTTAAAGTTACCCAGTGCCAAACGACGGCCGATCTCATCCAGTGTAATATGTTTTCTTGCACGCAGTCCCTGCTCACGCAATAACTGTGCACGTTTGGTAGCAGTTTCTTTGGCTTCGGCTTCATCTTCAAATACTTTGAATTTCTCACCGGCCTGTGGTGCACCATTCAATCCCAATATCACTACGGGTGTTGATGGCGGTGCCACATCTATACGCTGGTTACGTTCGTTGAACATGGCTTTTACACGCCCGTAGTACTGGCCCGATACGATCAGGTCGCCCTGGTGCAGGGTTCCGTTCTGTACAAGGATGGTAGCTACATATCCACGTCCTTTATCCAACGATGCTTCAATAATGGTTCCGGAGCCTTCCCTTTCAGGATTGGCTTTCAGATCCAGTACTTCTGCTTCGAGCAATACTTTTTCAAGTAAGAGGTCAACATTCAACCCCTGTTTGGCAGATAATTCCTGGTTCTGGTATTTACCACCCCATGCTTCCACCAGGATATTCATTTGTGATAACTGCTCGTATATTTTTTGCGGATTGGCTCCGTCTTTATCAATCTTGTTCACCGCAAAGATCATCGGTACACCGGCAGCCTGTGCGTGGCTGATGGCCTCCTTGGTCTGTGGCATCACAGCATCATCCGCTGCCACTACGATAATGGCGATATCGGTAACTTTCGCACCACGTGCACGCATGGCGGTAAACGCTTCGTGACCTGGTGTATCCAGGAAGGTAATGGCTTTACCATTGGGCAATTCTACTTCATACGCACCAATGTGCTGGGTGATACCACCCGCTTCACCGGCTACCACATTCGCTCTACGGATATAGTCAAGCAAAGATGTTTTACCATGGTCAACGTGACCCATAATGGTAACGATCGGAGGCCTAGATACTTTTGCCTCTTCATCATCTTCGTAATCGTCGTCGTCCATTTCATCCACTTCTTCCAGTCCGATGAATTCCACTTCAAAGCCAAACTCACTGGCCACCAGTTCAATCACCTCTGCATCCAGACGCTGGTTAATCGAAACCATGATACCGAGGTTCATACATTTTCCGATCACGTCTGCAAAGCTTACGTCCATCAGGTTGGCCAACTCACTTACGGTAACAAATTCGGTTACCTGCAGCCTGTTGTCTACCACTTCTTCGCCCATATTCTCGGCGGCTTCATCACGTTTTGCTCTACGGTATTTCGCTTTCAGGCTCTTGCCACGTCCACCCGTTCCGGCCAGTTTGGCCTGGGTTTCGCGGATCTTTTCCTGTATTGCTTTCTGATCAATTTCTTTGTCTTCACGGCGTGCCGGTGCATTCCTGTCGCGATTTCCACCACCACGGTTGCCACCTTGTCCGCCCCGGTTAAATCCACCACCCTGTCCTCCACGGTCCGCTCCACCGCCACGGTTATTAGCCGGAACAATCGGACGGTTAGGGCCGGTAAGTTTACCACTCGCATCACGCGGTGGTTCTCCCGGTGTTCCACCGGGTGTATCTCCTTTTTTATCAACGGGGATACGTTTGCGTTTGCGTTTTTCATCCCTGCCCATAGGCTTGGGACGGGTATCGCTGTTAACCGGCAATTCGATCTTACCAAGGATCTTGGGTCCTTCTAATTTCTCTGCCTTAATATTTTCGATGGTTGGTGCAACAGGCTCTTCCGGTTTTACTACCGGGGGCGGAGGTGCCACAACGGGAGCTGCTTCTTCTGCTTCTTTCTTTTTGGCTTTGGCAACAGGCTTAGCTTCTGCTTTGGGCTCTTCGGGTGTTTCTTCTTTTTTCTTAGCCGATTTCTTAGGCCTTGTAGAAGAGTCGATAGCTGAGAGGTCGATCTTATGGATCACTTTGGTTCCTTCCAGTTCGGGTGCTTCTATTTTAATATGGTCTGCTTCTGCTGCTTTTTCTTCTACTGCTTTGGGAGCCGGGGCTACCGGGGCCGCTTCCACAACAGGTGCCGGCGTGGGTGCCGGTGGCGGTTCTACGGGTTTCGGTTCTTCTTTTGGTGGGGCAGGTTTCTTTTCTTCTTTACTGCGGAATGAAAGATCTTCCTCATCTTTTTTCTTCTTGCCTTCTGTCTGTGCACCCTTGGGTATCTCTACCTGATCGGCCTTGTTCTTGGCTACTTTATCGCCCTGGAACTCTGCCTGAAGTGCATAGTATTGGTCTTCCTGGAGCTTTGCGGTAGGCTTCAGGTCATCCCGGTTAAATCCTTTCTTCACCAGAAATTCAATAAGGGTGTCCTGACCAATATTGAATTCTTTGGCGGCTGCTAACAGTCTCGGTAATTTCAGTTCTGACATTCAGTGTTTTTTAGTCCATGGTCCATTTTGTCGATGATCCATGGGCTATGGACTATGGTCCATGGACTGTTTATTTATATCTAAAGCCTATCTATTCGACAAAGATAGTCTCTTAATAGCTGCTTTGCTCCGTTCCTCGCAATGACGGGCTTTCTTCCCCGCAATCACACTATTCTTCCCTGTCAAACTCTTCCTGCAGGATCCTTCTTACTTCTTCAATGGTTTCTTTCTCCAGATCGGTCCTTCTTTCCAGCTCTTCAGCGGTCAGTTTCAGGATGCTGCGGGCAGTATCGCAACCGATACGTTTGAATTCTTCGATCACCCATGGTTCGATCTCATCTGCAAATTCATCGAGGTCGATATCGAATTCATCCACCACTTCTTCATCTTCACGGAACACATCAATTTCATAGCCGGTTAATTCACAGGCCAGTTTGATATTCACCCCGCGGCGTCCGATGGCCAGGGAAACCTGATCTGCTTTGAGGTACACTTCTGCGTGTTTCTTATCATTATCCAGCTCCATATAGCTGATCTTGGCCGGTGTTAATGAACGCTGGATCAGTAACTGGATATTGGTGGTGAAATTGATCACATCGATATTCTCATTCTTCAGTTCACGAACGATACCATGGATACGGCTACCTTTCATACCTACGCAGGCACCCACCGGATCGATACGGTCGTCGTAAGATTCCACGGCCACTTTTGCCCTTTCTCCCGGATCACGAACGATCTTTTTGATGGCGATGAGTCCGTCGAAAATTTCAGGTACTTCAATCTCAAGCAATTTGGCAAGGAAGAGCGGGCTGGTTCTTGACAGGATGATCACCGGAGAATTGTTCTTCAGGTCAACACGTGCCACAACTGCGCGGATATTCTCACCTTTCTTGAAATAATCCTGCGGGATCTGTTCTGATTTAGGCAGGATCAGTTCGTTACCTTCTTCATCCAGCAACAAAACTTCTTTCTTCCAAACCTGGTAAACCTCGGCACTGATGATATCACCTACACGGGCACCATATTTCTGAATGAGTACATTTTTCTTCAGGTCGCTGATACGGCTGGCCAGTGTTTGTTTGGCGGCCAGGATAGCGCGGCGTCCGAAATCGAGTATGTCTACTTCCTCATACAATTCTTCACCTACTTCAAAATCGGGTTCAATTTTAGCGGCATCGGTATAACCTACTTCGGCCAGAGGATCCAATACTTCTCCATCTTCCACGATCATACGGCGACGGATGATCTCAAGGTCACCTTTCTCAGCATTAACGATAACGTCGAAATTATCATCGCTGCCGAACTTCTTACGGAGCAGGGTTTTGAACACATCTTCTACCACTTTCATCATCGTAGGACGATCAATGTTCTCTGCATCTTTAAACTCCTGGAATGCCTCAATTAAGTTGATACTTGCCATATCTGAATGTTTAAGTTCCCCATCACGCGCTAACGCGTGAAGATTTAAAATTTAATTTGAACGGTTGTTGTTTTTATGTTGTTAAATGGAATCACCAATTGTTGGGTAACGGCTTTTTTACCTTTCCCTTCTGTATGTTCTACAATGATATCTGCTTCGGTTACCGCGAGCAGTTTGCCTTCTTTCTTTGTATCGTCTGCAAATACCACTTCTATATCACGCCCGATATTCTTTACATACTGGCGGTGCATTTTCAGGGGTTCATCCAGTCCGGGAGAAGATATCTCCAATGAAAATTCACCTTCAGGATACATACCCGCTTCTTCAATCAGTTTATACAGTTGCCTGTTAACCCGCACACATTTTTGTATGGTAACCCCGTTATCGCCATCAATAAAGATCTTGATATTATTGCCCGGGGTGAGTTTTACAGACACGGCAAAGTATTCCGGTTCTTCTGCCAGAATGCTGTTAAGCATTTTTTCTATCGCCTGTAAGGGTGTTTCGTTCGCCATATAAAAAAGGAGAAGGGAACGATAGTCGTTCCCTTCTTTTGTGTCGTTGTATGATGCAAATGTAAGGGAATATTGAATATTGAGCAAGGAATCTTGCATTTTGAATGATTTTTGGGGCGGTTTGCGGTCAGGAAAGATTTTCCGCGAAGGCACGAGGGTACGCAAGGAATGTTAATCAGTTTACAATCTTTCCCTTCCTCGTTCGTCATTCAAGATTCAATATTCGATATTCTTTACCTTTACCGCTATGACCAAGTTGATTATATACGGGATCCTGCTTTACCTGCTCTACAAGTTTGTATTTGAGCTGGTGATCCCTGTAAGTAAAGCTACTTCGCAGGTTAAGGATAAGCTGAAAGAGATGCAGGAACAGCAGCTGAGGCAGCAGCAATACCAACAACAGCAACAGGCGCAGGCCGCACAGGCACAGGCGCAGCAGGCTAAACAGGGGGAAACAAAGGGTGGCGATTATATCGACTTCGAAGAAGTAAAGTGACCCCTTACCCCTACGTCCGCCCTGGCGGACACCTCCCCTGGGAGGGGAGGAAGTTTTGGGGGTTATTACTGCTTAAATTTTTGTTTACTGCTTTCCGCATAATCCTCTCCCCCCTACCAGGGGGAGATGCCGTAGGCAGAGGGGGTCAGAGGCCGAGGTCTAGTACAGTCACCGGCGCCACCAGATGCACCGTTTGCAATCCCGCTTCTTTTGCCCCTTCTATATTTTTAATGGTATCATCTATAAACAGGGTTTCTTCGGCTAACAGTCCCTGTTCTTCCAGTATTTTGTGAAAGGATGCCGGATAGGGTTTTCTAAGGCCCAGATCGTGGGAATAGTAGGCTTTGATGAAGTATTGGTCAAAATCTTCGCATCCGTTCTCCTTTCGTACAACATCCATAAAGTATTGATAATGAATGATATTCGTGTTTGAAAACAGGAAGATCTTATATTTTTTTCTGATCTGATCCAGCCAGTCCATTCTTTCCTGCGGGAAATCGAGGATCATGGCATTCCAGGCGGCTTTGATCTGTTGGTCTGTGAGCTGTGATTGGGTAGCTTCCCGGAATTGCTGATAAAAGGTCTCTGCGGATATTTTACCGGTTTCCAGCTGCTCAAAAAGATCGTTGGCGGTGTGCTGGCTGAACATTTGGGGGAATTGAGTAATACCCAGGTCGATAAATGCCTGTTCGGTGAGCATATAATCGAGGTTCATGAATACGCCCCCGAGGTCGAAGATGATATTTTTGATGGGTTGCATGGGGGCAAAAATAAGGAAGGGTAACTGAGTGTTTGTCTGAATTCTTCTTAACTGCGCCTTTGCGCCTCTGCGAGAATTTTTTTGCACGCAGAGCCGCAAAGGCGCAGTTTTGTTTGGTGCTAAACCTGACAATCTCTGTTTGACAATGATGTTTTGTTTTTTAGTGACGCTAATTTTTCTATTTTTGCCGCCTTGCTGAACAGAATATCGTTCATCGGGCCTATAGCTCAGTTGGTTAGAGCACCTGACTCATAATCAGGGGGTCCCAGGATCATGCCCTGGTGGGCCCACTTACAGCCTGTAAACTTCTATGTTTACAGGCTTTTTTTATGTCTCCTCTCTAGCAAAAGGGTTCCAAAAAAGGTTTCACTCCCTCCCTAAAAAAGGTTTCATCAATTTTTAACCACGGCACTAAACTATTTATATGAGTAAGACTGCAACATCCAATCAAACTGACTCAATTTTTCCGATGCAAACTGACCCGGTATTTTGCAGGCATAAAATTGCATGACAACACTTCTCTCTTAAATATCTCTGCTGCATAGTATCCACAGTATTTAACCAGTAGCGGTTCTCTTAAAGTTACCATACAATCATTCATTGTACAACTATCTGATAGTAGCGTGTAAACGCTTTAAAGATCAATAGTTATGTTTTACTATTTCATATTGTTTGTTGTGATTGTTAACCAAAGGTGCGGATAAAAT
>CBHRAM010000019.1:0-21520 GCA_966076165.1 uncultured Chitinophagaceae bacterium | reverse complement strand
GTATCGGGTAGAATATATTGTGTATTGGTGGCACTGCTACCGTTTACGGAAAGGTCTAAGATCTTGTAATTGCCATTGATCGACTGTTTGTCATCTGCCCATTTGTTATTATAATGCAGTCCCCCTGTTTGTACTTTAGGATACCCCTGTCCATTATAACTTCCGCTCCAGTTATCGAGGCCATCACCGGATGACATACTCACAAATCCATTGCCGCCATCGTCGAACATGATGGCAGAAGAATTATCATCCCCAAAACTTCTTGCGTCCTGCCAGTTCAATCCCGTTTTACCTGTATTGGATAGAATGCCATAAAAAGCCAGTTTCTCTTTTTTCCTGAATTTGTTGAACATCAACTGCTCATTGTAGAAGCTGTTAGTGCCCGCACTGGCGTCTATTTTCCCGAAATACCCTTTTTTCTTATCGTCCTTTAATTTCAGGTTAATGGTCTTGGTCTTTTGCCCATCATCAATACCGGTAAATGTAGCCTGGTCACTTTTCTTGTCAAATAACTGCACCTTATCAACCATGTCGGCCCTAATATTTTGTGTTACAAGGGTAGGGTCATCTCCAAAAAACTCTTCACCGTCTACCAATACTTTCTGCACTTTTTGCCCCTGGGCGGTGATCTGTCCATTCTTGTCTACCTGGAAACCTGGTATTTTTTTCAAAAGATCTTCCACTGAAGCATTGGCCTGTACTTTAAAACTATCTGCTCTAAATTCCGTCGTATCCCCTTTCATTCTGATGGCACCAATGGTTTGTTTTACGATCACCTCCTGCAGCAGATGTGCTTTTGTTATCATCGGCACCTGTCCAAGCTCAAGTGTCTTTTCATCGGGGATTGAGATTATATCTGCAAAATCGGCATAGTTGGGATAGGTAGTGAGTAACACAAATTTTCCGGGAGAGAGGTCTTTTATCTCAAAATTTCCTTTGGCATCGGTTCTTGTAAAGCGTACCAACACAGAATCTTTGGCCCGTAAAACAGAAACCACTACGTTACGAAGATTTTGCTTGTTTAAGGTATCGGTTACTGTACCTTTAAGAGAGCTTTTTTGGGCAAAGCCCGTAGAAAGCAAAAAAAAGCTGAAGAAAACAAGTATTGGCTGTATTTTTCTCATTATAAGCAGGTTAGTATAAGGATGCAATGCAACACAAAATCCATAAATTGTATTGCGTTAACTAAATTGTTAGTTGTAAACTAATGTTAAAAAAATTTATCATTTGATAATCACCCATTTATGAGTTCTACTAACGATCAGGATTTGTCATTGTTACAGGGATCTTCTTCACAAAACACAAAAGCAGGAGATAAAAGCGCTTCAAAAGTTGGAAAACCTGCTCCAAAAAAATATGAAGAGATTCATTTTGTAGACAAACAGCAGGCTGTCTGGAATTATTCTGTGTTTACAGATGAGGATGTTAAAAACTTTCAGCAGGGAACGCATTATAGTTTATATAAACTTTTTGGGAACAAGCAATTGCAGGTGCTGGATGAGTGGGGTACATATTTTGCCGTATGGGCGCCCAATGCCACATTTGTTTCGGTAGTGGGTTATTTTAATGAATGGAATAAGGAATCTCATCCTTTAAAAGTGCGCCTGGATAATTCAGGGATCTGGGAAGGATTTATTCCCGGTGTGCATGCAGGCGAAGCTTATAAATACCATATCCATGGCTACATGGGTATCAAACTGGATAAAGGTGATCCTTTTGCGCATTTTTGGGAGAAACGCCCGTTCACCGCATCCATCACCTGGCAAACCAATTACGAGTGGAAGGATGAAAAATGGATGAAGGAAAGAAAAAAACACAATGCACTTACCTCACCCTACTCTGTTTACGAAGTACACCTGGCCAGCTGGATGCGTCCCGATAAAAATGATGAAGAAGTCTATAATACCTACCAGCAGATCACAGAGCGGCTGGTTCCTTATGTGAAAGAAATGGGTTTCACACATGTTGAATTCATGCCGGTGATGGAACATCCTTTTGATGGCTCATGGGGTTACCAGGGTACCGGATATTTTGCACCTACATCCCGTTTTGGTTCGCCACAGGACTATGCCGCGATGGTGGATGCTTTTCATGAAGCCGGTATTGGTGTGATACTGGATTGGGTACCTTCTCATTTTCCGTATGATGCACACGGCCTCTTTATGTTCGACGGAACGCATACTTATGAATATGCTGATATGCGCAAAGGCTATCACCCCGACTGGAATTCCTACATCTTCAATTATAAACGTGGCGAAGTAAAATCATTCCTTATCAGCAGTGCCCGTTTCTGGTGTGATCAGTTTCATACAGATGGGATCCGCGTAGATGCTGTGAGTTCCATGCTGCGACTGGATTATAGCCGTAATGCCAGTCAGTGGGAACCCAATGAATACGGTGGTAACGGAAATTTAGAAGCCATTGCTTTCATCAAAGACCTGAATGAAACTTTGTATCGCGACTTTCCGGATATCCAAACGATCGCAGAAGAATCTACCGACTGGCCACAAACCAGTAAACCTACTTTTGAAGGCGGACTTGGTTTTGGTATGAAATGGATGATGGGCTGGATGCATGATACCCTCGATTATTTTAAACTCGATCCGATCTTCAGACAGTTCCAACAGGATAAGTTCTCTTTCAGCATGATGTATTTCTACGATGAGAATTTTATGCTGCCGCTCAGTCATGATGAAGTAGTACATGGCAAAAGCCCCATGCTCTATAAAATGCCCGGTGATGAATGGCAGAAATTTGCCAACCTGAGGATACTCTACACTTATATGTTTACCCACCCGGGCGCCAAATTATTATTCATGGGTGATGAGTTCGGGGCAACCAATGAGTGGAACTATAAAAGCGAATTGCAATGGGAGTTGTTGCAGCATCCGAGTCACGGTGGTATGAAGTATTGCGTACAGAAACTGAATGAACTCTACAGATCAGAGCCTGCTTTATATGAAAAGCAATTTGAACCCGGTGGATTTGAATGGGTTGATCTGAACCATCGCAGCGAATCTGTATTGATCTATGGAAGAAAAGGAAAAAAAGAAAAAGATGATGTGTTGATCATCCTCAATGTAACACCGGTGGTTCGTCACGACTGGGAAGTATATGTTCATGGCAAAGGCAAATGGGCCGAGATCTTTAACAGTAACAGCGAAGAGTTCTGGGGAACCGGTGATGTTTTCAATCCCGAGATCAGAAGTGAACTGGTAGATAAACCGTCAAAATGTTATAAGCTGAAACTGAACCTGCCGGCCCTGGGAGCGATCGTCCTCCGATAATATCTCTGTGAACCTCATTCCCTCCGTGGCCTCTGTGTTGAAAAAATGTTTACCAGGAATACTAAGTTTATTTCTTTTCAACACAGAGGCCACAGAGAAGGGGAGTTACACAGAGATTTTTTGATTGGTGTAACTTTTATTGGCTTCCCCCGTTACACCCTAAAACCTGTTTATGAAAAAGATATGGATCTCATTGGTTGCCACGGTATTAACCCTTTCAACCGCGGTTGCCCAGAAAGTTGTGTATGATGAGAATGTACAGAAAAGGAATATCAGCTCTTTTCATGCCATCGAAACTTCGGCGGGTATTGAAGTGATCATCAGCAAAGGCGATAAAGAAGAGCTCGCGGTAAGCGCTGGGAATAAAGAATATGTCGATGAAGTGATAACGGAAGTGAATAACGGTGTTTTAAAAGTTACCCGTAAAGACGACTGGAAATTCTGGAACAAATGGAAGAACTGGAAAGTAAAAGTGTACGTATCCTATAAAAACCTCGATGCCGTGAAAGCCAGCAGCGGCGGATCTGTTGAAGGTGCTGATGTGAAACTGGAAAAATTAACCGTCAGGCTCAACAGTGGCGCTTCCATCAATTTATCCGGTTCGGTCAGTTCTTTAGATGTTGACGGAAGCAGTGGTGCCATGTTTCATGGTTATTCTTTGATCAGCAATAACTGCAAAGCAGAAGCCAGTAGTGGCGCCGGTGTACAGGTTACGGTAAGCAAAGAAATTTCAGCCAAAGCCAATAGCGGCGGCTTCATCCGCTTTAAAGGCGAAGCCCTGATCCGCGATATTAATGTGAACAGCGGCGGATCTGTTAAACGACAAAGCTGAAAGAATATCGAATATTGAACAAGGAATATTGAATTTTGAAGGGAAGACCTACTTCATCATTCGATATTCCTTGTTCAATATTCAATATTCACAACCTGCTATCCCCATCTTATCCACCATTTTCCGCCGTTAACAATTCGATAATCAACGTTTGCCCTGTATTTGTTGTCTATATAGGTAATTGCACACTAAACACAAGTATATGAAAACGACATCGTATGAATTACTGGTGAATGCCGCAGGACAATTGATGCAACAGCATGCGTTTGATCATCTCTCAGACGAGAAATTATCCAGGATGCACAGTTGCATACGCCGGATTGGTGAAACAGACAATAATGCGGAAATGGCGCATGCTGAAACCGAACTGCTGAGTTTATGCAGTGAAGCAAACCTGTATGTGGAAACCACCACTACACAGTCTTTGCACCAATGGTATGCAGCCATGAGTTATTTTGACCTGATGGCGTCTACGCAGACAGAGGCTGTGGCTGCAGAGGCAGAATAATCCGGAAGGTACTGCCCTTACCCTGTTCACTCCATTTCACAAAGAGTTTTCCTTTGTGGTACTGCTCAATTATCCTTTTACTCAAAGAAAGGCCCAATCCCCAACCCCGTTTTTTAGTGGTGAATCCTGGATTAAACACATCGTTCAGATGGTTCTTGGCAATGCCTTTCCCGGTATCGGTCACATCAATTAACAGATAGCCATCATTCACACTTGCGGTAATGCTGATCTGTCCATTGCCTTCTATCGCATCCAGTGCATTCTTGATCAGGTTCTCCATCACCCAGTCGAACAGTGGGGGAGAGAGCATGGTATTCAATTCTCTGATCGGCTGATCATCAAATGTAATGCGCACATGGCCGCCGGTTCTTTTCTTCATGTATTCCAGCATATGATGGATCTGTTCTGCCGGATTACTCATTTCAAATTGTGGTTGGCTGCCTATTTTTCCAAAGCGGTCGGTTACCAATAATAAACGGTTCACATCTTTGGCAATCTCCGGTACAATGGATTTGTTTACTTCATGTTCTTTCAGGATCTCCAGCCATCCCTGCAAACTCGAAACCGGTGTGCCCAGCTGGTGTGCCGTTTCCTTGGCCATAGAAGCCCATAGCTGGTTTTGAGCACTGCGGTAAGAAGTTTGTAAGGCAACGATGGCAATGGTGATAAATAAGGCTACAATGATCAACTGGATGATAGGGTAGAGCTTTACTTCTTTCAACAGGTCACTCTCTCCATAATAATATTGATTGGCTGTATAAGGATTCTCTTTTAATACCAGTATGATGGGCTGGTGCCGGTATCTTTTAAATTCTTCCAGTTTTCTTTTCAGGTAAGCTTTTTCTCCTTTTACTTCCAGAGTATCCAGGTTCAGGTAATTGCCGGTGATACTGTCTTTCTCATTGGTTTCAATAATAGGGATCTGATTATTCTCCGTAGAAATCTTCGTAGCCAGGTTGATACTGGCACTATCCGAAGAGTTGAGAATGGTTCTTTGCGCCTCCACCCAGGCTTCCACATTCTTTCTTTCCTCCCTGGCTATTTTTCCCGCCACATATTGCGAATAAAAAATAGTACCGCTAACCAGCACAATGGCTATACAGATAAGCAGGATCTTCCAGTTAAACCATTGTGGGAGCATAATTAGCGAATTAACGGATTACGGATTGGCGGATTTCGGATTAACGAATTGATTCGGGAGTAAATTTAAACGTTTCAGGCTTCAATCCGCTAATCCGAAATCCGCCAATCCGTTAATCCAAACAAAAGAGGCAGCCACCATCCGGTAACTGCCTCTTTGTTTTGTAAAAAAGTTTCTCTTAGCTGAATAAGCCGCCTTTCTTAAGTGTTTTCACACCCTGGCCTATTTTAAAGCCATTATTATAGATCTCAACTTTATAATCGCCTTCTTTGTATTTATCATTTTGTCTGCAATCAAAGCTTACGGGTGTTACTTTACCCTGCTCATAGTTTACAGGTACTTTGCTGGTGAAGGATTTTGTGCCTTCTTCACGGGTATTAAACGTGCCGCCTTCGGTGATCACTTTACCATCGGGTCCGGTAACGATCACATAAATATCTTTCGGGCCGGTTGGGGTAACCCTGTTCTCATCCAGCACAAAAGCGATGCGGATCAGGTTAGCCCTTTTGGCTGTGGTGGTCTCTTTTTCTTTACCGCTGCTGCTCACCTTAATAGCGGCAATGCCAATATTGGAAGCATGCAGGGTGGTTGCCACATCTACTTTTTCTTCCAGTTGTTTCTTTTCTGTTTTGGTGGTGTTCAGGTTCTGTTCCAGATCCTGTTTATCGGCAGTAAGCTTTGTTTTTTCTGTGTTCAATTGCTCGTTCGCAGAAGTTAATTGCTTGTTCTCACCTTTCAGTTTATCGATCTCTGCAAACAGGCCATCTACTTTGCCGTTCAGTTCAAAGATCATCTGTTTGGCTTCGGCCAGCTCTGCATCACTGGCATTCTTTTTCTTCAGGATGCTGCTGATATTGCCTTTCAGTTTCTGGATAGCCGAACTTTTATCCGCCAGGTCGCCCTGTAACTGGATATTGGTCTGTGTTAAAGAATCCGCCTTGGCAGAAACGGTCAGGAATTCCTGCTGAATGGCGTTGCGGGCACTGTCTACATTTACGATCTTGGTCTGTAAAGTAGTAACCGTTTCTTTTGTCTTGCTTTTATCATAAAAGATATAAGCCCAGGTACCGATCAATGCCGCAATCAGAATACCGTATATTAGTTTACGGTTGTCATTTGGCTGAGAATACTGGCTCTCAGCTCCTCCATTGGATGCGTCGTTGTAGCTCATGTGATAGGGGTTTTGGATTTCGAAAATTATTACTTTTTATGGTATGATAACAGAACTATTATTATTGGATATTGAAACCGTGCCACAGCATCCATCCTTTGCAGGCATGGATTCTAACTGGCAAAACCTGTTTCACGACAAGATTGCCAAAACCGTGCCAGAAGATATGGACCCGGAAGAAGCCTACCGGAAAAAAGCCGGCATCCTGGCCGAATTTGGCAAGATCATTTGTATCTCCACAGCCTTTTTTTATCAGGACGAAGACAAAGGATTTAGCTTGAAAATGAAAAATATCTATGGTGATAATGAGGTAGAAATACTCAGTATTTTCATGGATCTCTGTAATAAAATGTACCAGCATAACCGCCAGTTCCGGTTTGCCGGGCATAATATTAAAGAATTTGATATTCCGTATATCTGCCGCCGTTTACTCATCAACCGGATGCCCCTGCCCGAATATCTGCAGCTGCACGATAAAAAACCCTGGGAAGTAAAAATGTTCGATACCCTTAACTGGTGGAAATTTGGCGATAATAAGAACTATGTGTCCCTGCACCTGCTGGCCAATGTGCTGGGTATACCCTCATCCAAATCGGATATAGACGGTAGCATGGTGCAGGATGTGTACTACAAAGACCATGACCTGCCCCGGATAGCGGCCTATTGCCAGCGGGACGTGGTGGTAACAGCGAATGTGATCCTGCGGTTTATGGATCTGCCTTTGCTGGAGGATGAAAGGGTGGTGGTGGTATGAGAAAGTTCATAGTTCATGGCCTATGGTTCATGGTCAAAACAATATTTATAGCCATGAACTATGAACCATTATCCATGAACCACCTCCCGATGTTTACAACTTTCACAACCATTTTTTCGCCATTACTCCTTCCTGCCACATCTTTGCAGCCATGTCGGCGGAAAAGATCATAGCAGATTGGAAGAAAAAGCAGTTCAAACCCATCTATTGGCTGGAGGGAGAAGAATCCTTTTTTATAGACCAGGTGGTGGATTATGCCGAGCACCATATCCTCAGCGAGGCCGAAGCGGGCTTTAACCTCACTATTTTTTACGGGAAAGATGCCGATTGGGCTTCTGTGGTCAATGCCTGTATGCGTTACCCTATGTTTGCCGAGCGCCAGGTGGTCTTATTGAAAGAAGCACAGCAGATGCGCGATCTGGAAAAACTGGAAGGTTATATCGAGAACCCACTGCCTTCTACCATTTTTGTGGTAAGCCATAAAGAGAAAAAAGTAGACGGGCGCGGAAAAATAGCCAAACTGCTCAAACAAAAAGCAGAAGTACTCACCACCAAAAAAATGTATGATAGCCAGTTGCCGGCATGGGCGGGTGAAATGGTACAGCAACACGGGTTGAGTATTACGCAGAAAGCACTTTTTATTTTGGTTGATCATATCGGGAACGACCTGAGCCGCATCAAGAACGAAATAGAAAAATTAGCCGTTAACCTGGGTGCCCGAAAGAATATTACGGAAGATGATATTGAGAACTATATCGGGGTAAGTAAAGAATTCAATGTATTTGAACTGCAGGCGGCTATTGCACAGAAGAATATGCAGAAAACGATCCGGATCATACAATATTTTGAAGCCAACCCTAAAGCCGGGCCTATTCAGATGATCCTGCCTGCCCTGTATAATTTCTTCAGCAAATTATACATGATCTATAATGTGTCGAGTCCCGATGAGAAGACGGTTGCTGCTGCCCTTGGAGTGAACCCATATTTTGTAAAGGACTATATCAGCGCTGCCAAAAAATACGATTATCCCAGTGTAGAAAAGATCCTTCTCCTGCTGCATCAATACAATCTCCGCAGTGTAGGGGTAAATGATGGCAATACTTCTGATGCAGGTTTGATGAAAGAGATGACGGTGAAGATGATGGCCTAGGCAACACTTGCCTGGCTGCTTTTATCATTTTTGATAACTATCCGTGTTACCCCGGTTTTATAGTATATAGCAGTCCTGAACTTGCAAAATTGATCTGCCGCTATTTTTCTAAATCTGTATAAGGCTGTGTTCCCTGTTAACCAGCGCTAAATAAATGTTACCTGTGATTCCTGTAAGTTTTTGAGGTATACATATAATAACCCTTCCCTTTTATTTCTTCAACTTTGCGTATTCAATTCACTTGCAGTGAGGCCTTTGTAACTCTCCCTTGCTTATCTGCCCATTATTAAATCAAATGAAAAAAATACTACACAGCCTGTTAAGCCTTTTTTTAATAGCCATCCTTATATCCGGATGTGCTTCTATGAATAAATCACAGAAAGGTGCTGCCATTGGAACAGCCGGAGGCGCAGCAGTGGGTGGTGCCATTGGAAGTATATCGGGCCATGTAGGTATCGGTGCATTGATCGGCGCAGCGGTTGGTGGTGTTGGTGGAGCCATTATTGGCCACAAAATGGATAAACAGGCTGCCGATATCCAGAAAGATCTTCCCAACGCAAAAGTAGAAAGGGTAGGCGAAGGCATTATTGTTGAATTCAGTGATAAGATCCTGTTTAGTGTAAACAGTTCTGATCTGTCATCCGAATCGAAACTGAATCTGAACAAGCTGAATAATATTCTTATCAAATATCCTGACACCAATATTGAGATCCAGGGTCATACAGACAATACAGGGTCGGGTACTTATAATCAAACACTGTCGGAGCGCCGTGCCGGCTCTGTGAGTAATTACCTGGTAAGTAACGGAGTTAATTCAGCCCGCCTTTCCATAAAGGGGTATGGTGAAGAAGCACCCAAATACAGTAATGAAACAGAAGATGGAAGGATGCAAAACAGGAATGTGCAATTTCTGATCTCTGCAAATAGTGCAATGAAAGAAGCTGCCAAAAAAGAAGCAGGAACAACCAACTAACAGGATCTATGGTCCCCTATATAAGTAATTGAAAAGCCATTTCAGCGTTGAAATGGCTTTTCAATTACTTATATGTGAATATTACAAGTGTTTTGCATCAGCCTATAACAGATGATCCCTTGCAATAAGGCAACTTTGCTTTTCAAATAATCAGTGAAACTACTTAGCGGTTATCGTTTAATCAATCAATCGCTCATCTGTTTCAACAAATCTTTACACTTCATCCCGCTAATCACGGACCGGTTCAAACATGTTCTCGCTGGTTTGCATGTATTTATTCCCCTCATCATGTAAACTTTCCCACTAATGAAGTATTTAGTTATGGCATTCCTGTTGGTTTCCTGTGCAAAGTCTGTAGATCATTCACCCATTGTACATAAGAACAGTAATGTGTTGTCAAGTAGTTTTCTTGTTCGCAACCTCGATAGTACGGTTCTTTCGATTACGTTAGAACCTAATGTAGTATGCTACTCATATAAGGATACCGCAACTTCCAAACCCTGTGATATTTTTGTATTTGCGACTGTTCATCTCAGCCGGCCATTGGCATCTGAATTGCATATTGAACTGAATAGAGAGAATGTTGGGGATAACGCGCAGGTGGTACTGGTAATGGCTCCCAATACAACCAGTGCCGAACTGAATACAGGGTTTAGTAACCATGATAACCAGGATGTTCCTGATAATGTGCGGATCGGAAAAATCACATTTGTGCCTGTTATACATTGAGGGAACCCATTGAATCCGCCGCTTCCAGTTTATCTTTTCTTAACTGTTCTTTTAATTCATCCAGGCCGTTGAATTTTACTTCACCACGCAGGTAGTGCTGGAGATGCACCTGAATGGTTTGTCCGTAGATATCCGCGTCAAAATCAAAAATATTTACCTCGATAACTTTTTTCTTACCATCAACTGTGGGCCTCAGGCCAATATTCATCATGCCTTTATAAACCATACTCACGCCTGACGACTCACGATTCACAACAGTAACCGCATACACACCATTGCCGGGTATCAGTTTTTCTTCACTGGATATATGCAGGTTGGCAGTTGGATAGCCAATGGTTCGTCCCAGTTTATTTCCTTCGATCACCACTCCCTCAAAAAAATAAGGATAGCCCAGAAACTGGTTGGCGGTGGCGATATCATTACTTTTTAGCGCATGACGGATACGTGTTGAACTGATCACGATCTCGTTAATGATCTGTTCAGAGATCTCTTTCACTTCAAAGCCCAGCAATTTGCCATATTCCTTCATCATCTGGTAATTACCTTCCCGTCCTTTACCAAAACGGTGGTCATACCCAATGATCACGGTATGCGGTTTAAAATACGCGTACAGAAAATCCTTTACATATTGCTCTGCTGTCTGGTTCGAAAAAACATGGTCAAACGGTACCACCACGAGGTGATCGATACCCGCGGCTTCCAGCAGGCTGATCTTTTCCTGTAAAGTGGTGAGTAATTTAATATCTCCGGGCACAGAAGAAACGATCTTTCTGGGATGTGGATGAAAAGTGATGATCACCGTTTCTCCGTCAATCCGGGCTGCTTCTTCCTTCAATTGTGCAATGATCTTGCGGTGGCCCATATGCACCCCATCGAAAGTTCCGATAGTTACCACGGCCCTGTTAAATTCCGGCAATGAGCCCGCCAATTCACGATGTACCCTCATAGTTGGGCAAAAGTAAGGGAGGAAATTGGGAAATTGGGAAATTGGGAAATTGGGAAATTGGGAAATTGGGAAATTGGGAAGAATCTTATTTTTCGCAATTTAGCTCAAATGGAAACCTCCCGATTTAAAATTCCGGATAGCCTGCGTCCATAATTCTTACATTTGCGTCAATTTCCCAATTTCCCAATTCCAAAATTTCCCAATGTCATTATACGCTCAACGAGGTGTTTCCGCTCAAAAAGAAGAAGTGCATGCTGCGATCCAGAAGCTGGACCAGGGCCTGTATCCCCATGCTTTTTGTAAGATATATGCTGATTTTTTATGTGGTGATCAGGATTGGGTCAATATCATGCATGCAGACGGTGCCGGCACCAAAAGCATACTTGCCTATCTCTACTGGAAAGAGACCGGGGATGTAAGTGTCTGGAAAGGCATTGCGCAGGATGCGGTGGCTATGAATCTGGACGACCTGCTTTGTGTGGGGGTTACCGATAATTTATTGTTTTCTTCTACCATCGATAGAAATAAATCACTGATCACCGGTGAGGTTTTGCAGGCGGTGATCAATGGCACACAGGAATTCTTTGATGTGTTGAAAAATTTTGGAGTCAATATCCAATACCTCGGTGGAGAAACAGCCGATGTGGGAGATGTGGTAAGAACGATTGCGGTAAACGGCACCATGACCGCCCGCTGGCCCAAATCGAAACTGGTGACCAATGATAAGATCGCACCGGGTAATGTGATCGTGGGTTTTGGCAGTTCGGGTAAAGCTTCTTACGAAACGGAATACAATAGCGGTTTAGGAAGTAATGGATTAACCAGTGCCAGACATGATGTACTGAGTAAATATTATGCAGAAAAATATCCTGAAACATTCGAGCCTAAACTGAGTGATGAAGTGGTGTATATTGGCAAAAATAAAATGACCGATGAGTTAGAGATCGACGGCGAAAAGATCAGCGTTGGTAAATTATTATTATCACCCACCAGAACCTATGCGCCTCTGTTGAAATTATTGGTGGATGAATATTTTGATGAGATCAACGGCGTGATCCATTGCAGTGGTGGCGGACAAACCAAATGCATGAAATATCTGCCACAGACTTTGTCCATCGTCAAAGACAACTTATTTGCCGTTCCACCTATATTTCAATTGATCCAGAAAAATTCCGGAGCCGATTTCAGGGAAATGTACCAGGTGTTTAATATGGGCCACCGTTTGGAAGTATTTACGAATGTGGCCGCTGCTGAAAAAATGATCAAAGCTGCAGAAACCTTTAACATTGAAGCGAAGATCATCGGAAGGGTAGAACCCGCAACAAAATCGGTACTTACCCTCAAAGGCAGTTTTGGTGAGTTGAAATACGAATATTAACAGCCTTTTCACCGGCAGAACAATTGATTCGGGCCTGTAACCGGTGAAATCTTAGTAAGAAATTGTAATTTAGCCTTATGTCAGACACCGTTATATCCATCCAGAACGCAAATATTTACCAGGGCGATAACCTGGTATTGCAAAACGTGAATTTTACCGTTAATAAAGGTGAGTTCGTATACCTGGTTGGTAAAACAGGAACCGGTAAAAGCAGTTTACTGAAAACACTATATGGTGAGCTTACATTAAAAGAAGGCCAGGCTTCGGTAGTAGGTTTTGACCTGCGTGATATGGACTGGAAAAAAGTGCCTTTCCTCCGCCGTAACCTGGGAGTGGTGTTTCAGGATTTTCAATTGCTTACGGATAGAAATGTTCAGGAAAACCTTCGCTTTGTGTTAAAAGCTACCGGCTGGAAAGACGAGCGTTTAATGGAAGAAAAGATCAATGATGTATTGGATAAAGTGGGACTGAAAAGCAAAGGTTTCAAAATGCCTTTTGAAATGAGCGGTGGTGAGCAGCAACGTGTAGATATTGCCCGTGCCTTACTGAACTCTCCCAAATTAATACTGGCCGATGAGCCAACCGGAAACCTCGATCCCGAAACCAGTGATGAGATCATGCAATTACTCATCCAGATCGCCAAAGATTATGGTACTACCGTAATCATGGCCACCCACGATTTTATCGTCATCAACCGCTATCCTTCACGTATGTTGAAAACAGAAGGTGGTAAGGTGATTGACAGCGCAGCTGTTGCGGTTTAATGGTTTATTGGTTTACTTGTTCATTAGTTTATTGGTACGGTCATTAGCGTGTTTCTTACTGATAAACCAGTAAACCAATAAACCAATAAACTAATAAACCCCATCCCCCCATATCCATTTCACCTGTTTCTTCGCATTTGTTTCATTGTTAAACATTCCTTCCAGCAATCTTTTTCTCAGCGTGATTTCATGTTCCGTAAATGGCTGATGATAGAGCTGTGCAATGATCTCGCGGAAAGCGTTGGCGCTGGTTCCTATATGACAGGCAGATTCGAGTCCGCTACCGGCAACAGTGGCTTCATTTACGAGGCAATGTCGTCCGTTGAATAAGCTGTTCACCAGTTTTACTTTCATTCCGGTTGTGGTATAGGAAGGAAGGATATTGATATGCGCTTTTGCGATCATATCCTGCATCTCTTTATCGGATGGGTTAGCTACCAGGCAGGTATGGGTTTGCGCATGTGCCAGTTCCATTAATTTTTCGGAAGGATTCTTTCCGGCAATCACAAAAGGTACTTTCAGTTGAGAGAATACTTTCTCTAATAACCAGGTAGCGGCTTTATCGTTTGCATCAACACTCAGGTCACCATGGTAAAAACAATAGGTGCCCATGCCCTCGAGACATTGCACTTTCCAGTCGGGCAGGTACAAGGATAGATGTTCGATGTTTTTACAACCCAGTTCCTTTCTGTACACTTCATCATCTTTTTCCGTAGTTCCCCAGAACACGGCTTTGGATGCGATCTTTTTCTCATATTTTTTGAGGAGCTTACTCTCCATCCAGTAATACAATTTCTTTATGGGAGAGGAGGTGTTACGGCTCAGGTCGAGATAGTATTGATACTCCACATTATGTACCCGCACAAAACATTTTCTGTTTTTGAAACGTTCGTCCAGCAAAGGGTAGGTGCAATGAACCCCTTCCATAAAAATGGGGTGATCATCTTTCAAAAGATTCTCCAGCAACTGCTCATTCTTTCTGCTCGAAACAATATAGGGCATTGTGTTGGAGATCCCTTTGTGGCCGGTATATCTTTCATAATAAGTAACGGTTTCACAGTATTTATTCAGCTCAGGTTGTGCGCCGCGGCCATAATCAAAACAGTGTAAATGGATCTTCACCCCCTGCGCCTGTAAGGCAGGCAGCTTATAAAATACATCAATGGCTCCGCCATAATTTGCCGGATACGGAACGTTGAATGAAATGATATGTAAATGTTTTTCCAACTTATATTCTGCTATAGAAATGAATCAAAGTGTCCTGTTCCTGTTCCCAGTTCCATTTTTCCCTTGCTTTCAGGCAGTTTTCCCTGAGTGTTGAATATAGAACAGTATCTGCCAGTAAATTGTTCAGGGCCTTTGCAATGGTTGGGGGATCTGTATCATCAATCAGGGTGGCAACTGCGTATTCTTTATTAAAAGCAGCATATTCAGGATAGTTCACACAAAGCTGGGGAATCCCGGCCATGGTATAATCAAAGAAACGGTTGCCCAGTGAATAATACTGGTTCATGCCTTCCCGTTCAAACAAGGTAATACCTGCAAAAGCAAACGGGGTTATGTTGAGAAGGTCCTGCGGAGAAACATATCCCCTTAATTCCACTTTATTTTCCACACCATGCTTTTTGATCAGGAACCGGGTTTGTTCAAAGAAATTACCCTTGCCACAGATCACGAGTTTTGCATTCACCTCTTTCATTGCGGGGATCAGTGTTTCAAAACACCGGCCCTCATTAACTGCGCCCTGGTATAAAAACCAGGGGGTAGCCTGCTGACTCATAGATGGCAATGCATAAGCTTTCGGCAAATTCCTGACCAGTGCATATTTCACTCCATATCGTTTCTCCAGTTCATTCGCAATGGAGCGGTTAACCGTATACCCCTGTGTAAACCTGGGCACAGCAAATCTTTCGATCGTCAGCCAGATGGAATGAATGAATGGCCGGGTAAGGATCTCCTTCTGTTCTGTAAAAATTTCATGGGCATCATATACCCGTTTCTGTCTTTTCAGGATACTTACAAAATAAACCGGCAGGATCGTATCCAGGTCGATCGCACAAACGATATCCGCTTTTTCGAATAACAGGAAGAAGAACAGCCTGATATTGTATTCCATGTAAAACAGAAAACCGGTAGTAAAAAAACAGTTCAACCTCAGCTGTGCATAGGGTTCCTGTATCAGCGGAATGGACTCTTTCCGTTTTCTTCCGGTTAACAAAACATCATAACCCGCCTCAGCCATCGTGCCGGCGATCCGCCGCATCCGCTGGTCGTAACTAAGGTCATTGGTAACCGTAAAAATGATCTTTGGCAAAATGGTCGGAATTGATGTTTGGTTATTTGTTTTTGTACATCGGGTCCAGGTAAATTTATGTACAATTTAACGGGAGTAAAACTATTATATTTTATTGATAGTCAGATAATTGCATTTATTTTAATAATATCTTGTTTTCCAACCGGTTTACTTCTCCACCTCTTATACACAGGAAATTTTTCCACACATAAATAGTCGCTGTTTTTACTGTATGTTCGCAGGTACTTAAACAGGATAGACGTGAGATTAAAGTCGTTAGAAATCAAAGGGTTCAAAAGTTTTGCTGATAAAACTGTGGTCAGCTTCGACGAAGGTATAACCGGTATCATCGGTCCAAATGGTTGTGGAAAATCGAATATCATTGATAGCATCCGCTGGGTAATTGGTGAACAGAAAATATCGGCACTCAGAAGTGAAAACCTCGAGGCACTTGTATTCAATGGAAGTAAAACCAGGAGCCCGAGCGGACTGGCCGAGGTGAGTCTCACTTTTGAGAATACCAAAAACCTGCTCCCGACAGAATTTAATACAGTAACCGTAACACGCCGTTTTTATAAAAATGGTGAAAGTGAATATCGTTTGAACGATGTTACCTGTCGTTTAAAAGATATCCATAACCTCTTCCTCGATACGGGTGTAAGCACCGACAGTTATGCCATCATCGAATTGGGAATGGTGGATGATATCATCAAGGATAAAGAGAACAGCCGTCGCCGCATGCTGGAACAGGCTGCCGGTATTACCATCTACAAGACCCGTAAGAAAGAAGCCAAGAATAAACTGGATGCCACCGAACAGGATCTGGCACGTATTGAAGATCTTTTGTTTGAGATCAACAACCAGTTAAAGACCCTCGAGAGCCAGGCTAAAAAAGCGGAGAAGTTCTACGAGATCAAAAAAGAATACAAGGAAGTAGCCATTGAACTGGCCAAAGCCGCTTTGGAAGGTTTCAATATTACCTATAAAGAACTGAACGAACAGCAGGAAGACGAGACCAATAAAAAGGTTCAGTTAGAAGCTGAGATCGCTACCGAAGAAGCGGCGATCGAACAGGAGAAAGTTGGGTTCATTGAAAAAGAAAGGGCTTTGCAGAGCATGCAGCACGAGTTCAATGATTACCTGCAGGATCTGCGTACCAAGGAGAATGAAAAGAACCTGGCTACCCAGAAACTTCATTACCTGAAAGAAAAGGAAGCGGGTTTAAAAGAATTCCTTGAAAAAGCAGAAGGACAGTTAAAGACCATCGGCGATTCGATTGAATTTACACAGATGCAGGTAGGTGAGGAGCAGGCAAACCTGGCCGCCCTCAGCGAAAAAGTAGAAGCCGCTAAATTTGATGTGGAAGATAAGCGCCGTGTATTTGATGAAAAAAGAAGCGGTGTGGATGCCTTACGTAACCGCTACCAGCAGATCCAGCGTAATCAGTTTGATGCGGAGAAAAAAGTTGCTGTAGCCGATACTTCCATCCTCAACTTACAAAGGGCACAGGCTCAGCTGAACGATGAAAAACAAAACCGCGAAGCACAGTTACAGCAGTTAAGTGTTGAACTGGAAGAAAAAGAAGCCACACTGGATGCCAAACGCATAGATCTGCAGCAATTACAGGAACACCAGGAAAAGACCAAAGAACAGATCTTTGAAACACAGGCCCAACTCGAAGTATTACGTAATGAGTTGAACGAAGAGAACCGCAAACTCGATTCAAAACGCAACGAATTCAACCTGTTGAAGAGCCTGATCGATTCGATGGAAGGCTATCCTGAAAGCATTAAGTTCCTGCACAAGAATCCTGAATGGAACCATGCCGCGCCAATTCTTTCTGATATCATTTATGTAAAAGAAGAATATCGCACAGCCGTTGAGAATGTACTGGAACCTTACCTGAATTATTATGTAGTAAACAACCTGGAAGAAGGTTTACAGGCTGTTCACTTATTGGATGCACATAAAAAAGGAAAGGCGAATTTCTTCATGCTGGAGAAGTTTGCTGATTTCAGATTGGATACCCACCAGCCGGCCGGCACGATCAAAGCGCTGGATGTTGTGGAAGTAGATACCCAATACTGGAAACTGGCCGAATACCTGTTGGGCAATGTTTACATCGCTGAGAACGATGAAGCCATCGCCAACAGCAATGGTTCGGTAGTGCTGGAAAAACATGGTAAATACGTAAAAGGAAAATACACATTAACCGGTGGAAGCATTGGTTTGTTTGAAGGAAAGAAGATCGGCCGTGCCAAGAACCTGGAAAAATTATCTGAAGAGATCTCCGACCAGGAATCTATTGTGAACCTGCTGAAATCTGATATTCAGGCCAAACACAATGAAGTGATCGCTTTCAACGACCAGTTGAAAGAGAACCTGATCAAACAGACCGAGAACGAGATCAACCAGTTGACCAACCAGGTATTTGCAGCCAAGAACCGCATCGAAAACCTGCAGGCTGCCCAGCAGAATGGTTTGCAAAGACTGGAAGATATTGATATGCGTTTGCAGGCAGAACATGATGCCATCGCTTCCACACGGGAAGAGTTCCAGTCGCTGAATGAACAATTGCAGTCAACCACAGAAGAATTGAAAACCGTTGAACAGGATTATCAATCTTCTGAGCACGAATACAATTTTGCATCCGTTCAGTACAACGAAACCAACCTGCAATTCACACGTCAGCAAAGTAAGATCACCACATTGCAGCAGGAACTGGTGTTCAAAGAAAATCAATTGAACGATCTGCATATCCAGATCACCACCAATACCGCCCAGTTGTCAGAAGCGTCAGCAGATATCACCGAAGGTGAAAAAGCATTGATCGGTTCTGAAGAACTGTTGCTGGAAATGATGCGTAAGAAAGATGAGGAAGAAAAGAAACTGAACGAAGCAGACCAGGCCTACTATAATCTCCGTAACGCTTTACAGGAAAAAGAAAGCGAACTGAGACTGAAAGTGAAGAGCAAGGAGAATATCGATCATCTTGTAACCGGTATCAAAGACAGGCTGAATGAACTGAAACTGCAGCTGGCAGGTATGAAGGAAAGATTGATCGTGGAATTCAAGGTTGAACTGGATGAGATCCTGGATCAGGAAAGAACCACCAATATTGCTCTCGAAGAATTACAGGCCAGTTCAGACCGTATGCGCAAGCGTTTGGATAATATGGGTGAAGTGAACCCTACGGCCATCGAAGCGTATACAGAAATGAAAAAACGTTACGAGTTCATTCTTGAACAGAAGAATGACCTGGTATCTGCCAAAGAGAGCCTCTTACAAACCATACAGGAAGTAGAAGCTACTGCCAACCAGCAGTTCCTCGATACTTTCAACCAGGTGCGTGAGAATTTCCAGAAAGTGTTCAAGGCATTGTTTACGGAAGAAGATACGGCGGATATGATCCTGGTAAATCCTGAGAACCTTGCAGAAACAGGGATCGAGATCATTGCAAAACCTAAAGGTAAACGTCCTTCATCCATCACGCAGTTAAGTGGTGGTGAGAAAACATTGACCGCAACGGCTTTACTGTTCTCTATCTATCTGATCAAACCGGCACCATTCTGTATCCTGGATGAGGTGGATGCCCCATTGGATGATGCCAACGTTGGTAAGTTCACCCAGATGATCAAGAAATTCAGTGATAACTCACAGTTCATCATTGTAACGCACAACAAACAAACCATGAGTGCGGTAGATGTGATCTATGGGGTAACCATGCAGGAACCCGGTGTAAGTAAACTGGTACCGGTGGACTTTAGAAGTCTGGCGAATTAAGCATCAGTACACCGCATAATATTTAAACAATGACCTCATTTTATAATGGGGTCATTTCAATTGTACGGATATGTCCTTGTATAAAAAGATGAACCCGTTCTCAAGGCTTAACAACGACACGGGTTTAAGCACTAAGAATAATGATCTGGGCAGTGGCCGCTTTATTAATAAAGACGGCAGTTATAACCTGGTAAAAGAAGGGATGCCTTTCTGGAAAAGGATCAGTGTATTTCATGATATGCTGAACCTGCCCAGCTGGAAATTTGTGGCTATTATCCTGATGTATTACCTGGTGATCAATCTTTGTTTTACCACCATTTATTTTCTGATCGGCCCAAATGAACTAACCGGTTTGCCGGTAGGGGTAAGTAGCTGGCGCACATTCAAGGAACTGTTTTATTTCAGTACCGAAACCTATACAACCGTTGGATATGGAAGGGTTAACCCGGTTGGGGATCTGGCGAATCTTGTATCCGGAATCGAATCATTGACCGGCTTATTATCCCTGGCCATTGTAACCGGTCTGATCTATGGACGATTTTCAAAACCCAGAAGCTACCTGACTTTCAGCGAAGAAGCATTGATCTCACCTTATAAAGAGATCACCGGTTTAATGTTCCGGTTTGCAGCGTATAAGGACATGCATACCTTGACCGACCTCGAAATAAAAGTGAATATCGGTTTAAAGGTTCTCGAAAATGAAGAACCGGTTTATAAATATTTCTCCCTAGACCTGGAAAGAACAAGGGTGGAAACCATGCCCATGAGCTGGACAGTGGTGCATCCGATCAACGAAACAAGTCCTTTCTATGGATTTACCGAAGAAGATATGAAGAATGCCGATGTAGAATTGTATGTAATGCTACGCGGTTTTGATGATGTGTTTTCCAATTATGTTCAGCAAAGAACTTCTTATACCTATCGGGAGATCCTGTTCAACCGTAAATTTGTTCCCATGTACCGGGAAAGTGATGACGGACAAAAAACCATCCTGGAACTGCATAAGATCAATATACATAAGCCTGTATAATTGACGAACTTTTTTACTTATCATTAATCAATTGCTTTGTATAAATCGATCACCATACTTTACCTGGTTTGTTTTGCCTGTTATATCTTCTTTACCCGCCAACCCGATTATCTCGATGGAGAGAAATCACCAGCCATTATAGAGTGGTTACCCGACAGCACAGCAGGCATGAAAATTCCCAAAGCCGTTTTCCATGAAGCCGGAAAAGAATACGCGGTTGACGCCCGTTATTTTCTGCGCGAATGGAAACCCGGCGAAAGAACAGAAGTAATCTATGAAACAGAACATCCTGAGAAAGGTGCTGTGTATACATTCTGGGGCTACTGGATGTCGTGGGGAGAGGTGCTGGCTACGGTATTGATTTATTTCGCATTGTTTCAGATTGCGATCTCTGTAACCAAAAACCCAACACCGGATGCACTGATTGAGCAATTGGAGTTTAAACCGGAGAAAAAGAAAAAATACAAGGAGTAGGGTAGTGATAAAATGATAGCATGAGTGAATGATAGAATGGGTTTTCACTTCAACATTCAACATTCCTTGCTCAATATTCAATATTACTTCAGGTATCGTTTGATGTCCTTCTCCACATCCCTGCTTTTAATGGTCTCACGTTTATCGTATAATTTTTTCCCTTTGCCCAGGCCGATCTCCACTTTTACAAAGTTCTTTTCGTTAAAAAATACTTTTAAGGGAATAATCGTGTAGCCTTTCTCCTTCAGTTTTGATTGGATCTTATTTAATTCACGTTTATTGAGCAGGAGTTTTCTGTCGTGAACCT
>CBHRAM010000018.1:0-21541 GCA_966076165.1 uncultured Chitinophagaceae bacterium | reverse complement strand
TCTTTATGGCCCACACCAAATTTCTGTTCCTCATCAATCACCATCAACCCGAGGTTCTTGAATTTTACTTCTTTACCAAGAATACCGTGTGTACCAATGATGATATCGATCTTTCCTTCTTCCAGTCTTTTCAGCGTTTCTTTTTTCTCTTTGGATGATTTGAAACGGTTGATATAATCCACCGTAACCGGAAAATCCTTTAACCGTTCTTCAAAAGTTTTAAAATGCTGAAAAGCAAGGATAGTTGTAGGGACCAATACAGCAGCCTGTTTGCCATCTAAACAGGTTTTGAAGGCAGCACGGATAGCCACTTCTGTTTTTCCAAAACCTACATCACCACAAACCAGTCTGTCCATCGGACTTTCGCTCTCCATATCTTTTTTCACATCGGCAGTAGCTTTGCTCTGGTCTGGCGTATCCTCATAAATAAAAGAAGCTTCCAGCTCGGTCTGCATATAGTTGTCCGGCGCATGTGCAAAGCCCTGTTGTGCTTTTCGCTGGGCATATAATTTGATCAGGTCAAAAGCGATCTCTTTTACTTTCGCCTTTGTTTTTTCTTTCAGCTTGTTCCAGACATCCGAACCCAGTTTGTTGATCTTGGGCACTGTGCCTTCCTTGCCTGTATACTTGGATATTTTATGCAGTGAATTGATGTTCACATACAAAATATCGCTGTCCTTGTAAATGATACGCACCGCTTCCTGCACTTTGCCGTTCGCTTCAATTTTCTGCAACCCGCTATACGTGCCTACGCCATGGTCTATATGCGTTACATAATCACCCGGCTGTAGGTCGCGAAGGGTTTTCAGTGTAAGCGCCTTATTCTTATTGTAAGCCTGTTTTACTTTGTACTTGTGGTAGCGCTGAAAGATCTGGTGATCGGTATAACAAACGGCTTTCAGGTCCTCATCAATAAACCCTGCATGAATGCCGGTAGCTACCGGAACAAAATTGATCTCTGTCTGCAGATCAGCAAAAATGCTGTTCAGCCTTTCCAACTGTTTTACCTGTTCTGCAAAAATGTAGATGCCATACCCATTGGCTTCATGCGATTTCAGGTCGCTGATGAGCAGGTCGAAACGGCGGTTAAAAGAAGGTTGTGTTTTGGTCTTGAATTCGATCTCAAAGCCCGACAGGTGCGGCTTGTAGCCGAATTCCACAATATGCTTTGCTGCTAATTGCTGCTCAATGGTTGCTGCTTTTACAAAATCGTTCCAGCTTACATTCTTTACAATTTTGGTATCATCTTCTTCATCGCTGTTATGCATCCGGAAACCGCTATCGATCATGCCGATAAAACCCTGCAGGTCATCTTCCTGGTTAATGATCTTTTCTTTGATCACATCCCAGTCTTTCAGCCAGATGATCGTATTCTCAGAAACAAATTCAAGCAATGAGATCTTTTCATCACTCTCAAATTGCGTTTCCACATTGGGAATGATATTTACCTGCAATAATTTTCTTTCACTCAACTGCGTTTCGGGATCAAATATGCGGATACTGTCTACTTCATTGCCAAACAATTCTACCCTGTATGGCTTTTCATTACCAAACGAATAAATATCCAGGATCCCTCCGCGTAAAGCAAACTGTCCGGGTTCATACACAAAATCTGTCCGCTCAAAACCATACATCACAAACAGATCCATCAGGCTGTTAAGATTGATGGTATCATTGGCTTTGATGCTGATGATATTGCTGCTGAGTGTATCCCGCAAGACCACTTTTTCAAACAATGCTTCGGGATAGGTAACAATGATCTTTCGGTTGCCTCCGGCAGATAATTTGGTCAAAGCTTCTGTACGAAGCATCACATGGGAACTGTTGAGCAACCTGAAATTTTTCCGGTTCTTGTAAGAAGAAGGAAAATAAAAAAGATCGAGTGCGTTGGTGAGGTTCTCAAGTGTATTGTGAAAATAAGCCGCTTCCTCCGCATCATTCAAAACCACCAGATGGTTCAGTTGCTGACAGTTAGGGTGCATAAACACAGAACTCACTACAAATTCCGAACTGCTGCCCTGTAAGTTTTTAAGGAAGATCTTTTGCGGATCGGCAAAAAGAAGCCTGTCCGCCAGCTGAAAAAGCCGGGGGGAATGCTGGTACTGCTCAAGCAACACATTCAGGTTCATAGCCACAGATCAATATCCATTTCCCGAAAAGGGGATGCAAAGATAGTTCTTAGCTTTTAGCCGTTAGCTACAAGTTGCAAGAAAACCTTTCATTAATTTCTAAAAGCGGACGTCCCTCATCGCTTTTCGCTAGAAGCTGGCTTTTGTACTGACAGATAATTTCACCTCCGTAAGCTTACCTTCCTCCACCGTAAACAAGGCAATATTGTTGTTTACGTCAAAGAGATTGGCATAAAACTGAGTTCCCTGTTTAACAAATACGGAATAAGAGCCTACCGGAAGGGCTATGGTAAAATTACCGGTGCTGTCAGTATCCACAGAAGCAACCAATTTGGTTTGAATGGCCGTATAGCTGGGAGCGGTTCCCATACGGCGAACCTGGCTGATATTGGTGGGTTCATAGATCAGAACGGTAGTGGCTATGCCTTTGGGAACAACGGGCGGACCGCCTTTCATAGGCATTTGGTTACCCAGAACTTCGGTAATTTGTCCGATAAAGCCCTGCGTTACTGCCGATGAATTCGACTTTTTTACCGACGAACAGGCCAGAATCGTTACACTGAGTAAAAAAAGAATAAAAAGTTTATGTTTCATACATCACTTTGAACCCTGAAAGTATCTAATTTAGTGAATATTCTGCCTGATTTTTTCTGAAAACAGGCCGCCTGAAAACATTTATGATTATGATGAAAAAAACAGCCCTTGTCATTGCCCTTATCTGCGGATTAGCCGGACTGGTCTCAGCACAGGAATTTACAAACACCCGTATACTGAAACAGGCATCCGTTGGTTACAAGATATCCGGTGATGCAAACTATGCCAAAGCCTTGGCAATGGCGAAAACAAAGGGCTGGTCTCTGACCATCAGTTCACGCGATGGCAGAATGGGTACCCTGGTAGGTGTGGATGATTTTGGTTTTCCAAAATATGTGATGACCAACAACAATACCATTGCTGCTGCTACTACCCGTGCCAATCAACTCTGGCCCGGTGGTTCATCAGGATTAAGCCTTTCCGGAAGTTCAGCCAATATGAAAAACAAACTGGCGATCTGGGATGGAGGTTCTGTTTTAGGCACACACGTTGAAATGGTTGGCCGTGTAACACAAAAAGATAATCCCTCAGCTACCAGCGACCACAGTACACACGTTGCCGGTACCATGATCGCTTCCGGCGTAAACCCCAGTGCCAAAGGAATGGCGTATGGCATACAGGGATTGATCGCATACGATTATACGGGTGACCTGGCAGAAATTGCCACAGAAGCCCCCAACCTGCTTTTATCCAATCACTCATATTCCATTATTTCCGGCTGGAACTATAACAGTTCACAAAGCCGTTGGGAATTCAATGGTAAATCGGGCGATACAGAAGATTACAAATTTGGTTACTATAGCAGTGATTCACAGGCATTGGATTCCATTGCCTATAATGCCCCTTTTTACCTGATCGTAAAATCGGCCGGTAATAACCGTAATGAGAACGGGCCCGCTGTAGGACAACCCTATTACCGATATAATGCCAGCGGCCAGATGGCTTCTGCCGGTAACCGGCCGGCAGGTATCAGCAGCAATGATGGTTATGATATTATTTCATGGGATTGCGGTGCAAAGAATATTCTTACCGTAGGTGCCGTTAGCGGATTGCCGGGTGGTTACAGCAGAAAAGAAGATGTGGTTATGTCAGCCTTCAGCAGCTGGGGGCCAACAGATGATGGACGGATCAAACCCGATGTAGTGGCAGATGGCGTTAACGTATTATCGCCGATCAATACCACTACTACCAGCTATGCCAGCTATAGCGGAACATCCATGGCTTCTCCCAATGCCACCGGCTCATTGTTTTTATTACAGGAATATTATTCCAAACTGAAAGGAGCCACTTCATTCTTACGTTCGGCTACCTTAAAAGGATTGGCTATACATACCGCTGATGAAGCAGGTCCTTCTCCGGGTCCGGATTACCAGTATGGCTGGGGTTTGCTGAATGTGCTGAAAGCATCAGAACTGATCACCAATTTTGCAGCGAAGAACAACGATACTACATCACCCACTCTTTTATATGAGAAAACATTGGCGCAGGGTGGAACTTTTTCTACCAATGTGATTGCAACAGGTAAGGGTGCATTAAGAGCCACGATCTGCTGGACAGATGTGAAAGGAAATGTAGACAATGTAAACACACTCAATAACCGTACAAAGAACCTCGTGAACGACCTTGATATCCGTATCACAAGGGGAAGCAGAACCTACCAGCCATGGACACTGGATGTAAGCAACCCTTCTTTTGCAGCGGTACCCGGTGATAATATTACCGATAATGTGGAGCGGATCGATATTGACAGTACGGTTCCCGGACAGATCTATACCATCACCGTTAGCCATAAAGGCACTTTGGCAAAAGGGTCACAGGCTTACTCATTGCTGGTAAGTGGTGTGGGTGGTGTTGCGTATTGTGCCTCTACTTCAGGTGGTGGCGGGGCTAGGATTGACAGTGTGAATTTCAAGACCATACATGTACTCAATTCTGCAGGGTCAAAAACCTATACCAACAACACTAATTATGTAGCTGATATAGAAGCTTCACAAACCATTCCGATCTCTATACGCACCAGTACTGCGGATGCTACCACCAATCCAAGGATCGTAAAAGTGTTTATCGATTATAATAACAACGGCACCTTCGAAACAAACGAACTCGCCGCAACCAGTGGCGTACTCGCTTCTACTTCTACCGTATTTAACGGGAATATCACCACGCCATCCGGACTTACGGTTGGTAATATCTGCCTGATGCGGATCATTGTTCAGGAAACATCAACAGCGGGTGATATCGTGGCCTGCGGCACTTATGGTAAAGGTGAAACACAGGATTACAGGGTTCGTGTGGTAAACCCTTCCAACGATATGTCCATCAGCGAGATCGTTGCCCCTTCTGCAACAGATTGCGGAAACGGAGCACAATACCTCACGGTTAAGATCAAGAATAACGGTTCGGTTGATCAAAGCAGCATTCCATTAACGGCTTCTATCGTTACCGGAACCACTACGGTTGCCAATCTTGCCTTTACCTATCCCGGACCGATACAGGCATTGTCTACCGTTACTTATACTTTCCAGACACCATTTGCCACCACGGGTGGAACTACCTATACGATCACGGCGGCTACCAATGCTTCAACAGACCAGAATACCGCTAACAATAGTCTCGTATCTACTTTTAGCACAGCCGCCAAACCTGCAGCCGTATCTGCAGCAGGAAATATCTGCGGAACCAATGTAACCTTGAAAGTGAACAGCCCTGATCTTTCCAATTATTTCTGGTACTCAACGGCTACAGCCACTTCACCTTTTGCAACGGGTTCAACGGTAACGACTACAACTATACCTACCGACAAGACGTATTATGTTGCCAAAGAAGCCAGAACAGGTGTTGGCCCGGCCAATAAAACAGTGTTCTCTTCGGGGGGCTACAACATATTCGGGGGCAATTATGTAAAATTCAATAACTCGGTTCCGATCGTTATTGAAACAGCCCGTTTATATGTAGGCTACCCGGGCCAGGTAAAGATCACATTAGGAAATATTGTTAGTGAAGATCTGACAACCGGAGGGTATTCATACCAGCCACTCGGACAAACCGTACTGGATGTATATGCCACTACACCTACCCCTACACCGGGCGCAGTTTCAGGAAACCCGGCTGCAGATACAGGTGCTATTTATTATCTTAATATTCCGGTAAGTACCACGGGCGACCATGTTTTGATCGTAGAATGTTTAAGAAGCCAGGGCAGGTCTGATAGTGCCACTTTATTCAGGAACAATGGAATCACGGGTACCACTACTTATCCGATGAGTATACCTAATATTGTTTCCATTACCGGTAACAGTGCCCATACAGGAACCGCACAGGAATCACAGTTCTATTATTTCTTTTACGATACCAAGGTGAATACCGGTGCCTGTGTAAGCGATAGAGTAGCGATAGTGGCAACAACGGCAGCAGTTCCTGTGATCACACAATCGGCCGATTCATTAGTGAGCAGTATTGCTACAGGTAATCAATGGTTCCTGAATGATACTACGGCCATCAGCGGTGCTACCGGTAAAAATTACAAGCCTACCAAATCGGGTAAATATAAAGTGATCGTTACTGATGCATTCGGTTGTCAGCAAACATCGAATACCATCTCATTTGTACCAACAGCCATCAATAATGTATCGGCTACCGAGATCAAACTGAGTGTATCGCCCAATCCTAACAGGGGCGTATTCAATCTCTCCTTTGAAGTAACGGGCAAGGCCGATCTGACCATTGATATATTGAGTGCATCGGGGCAAAAGGTCTATAACAGTACGATACCCGATTTCAGCGGCAAGTATTCCAAACAGCTCAGCCTGGATGGGGTAAGTTCAGAATTCTATATTCTGAAGATCCAGCATAACAAGAAAAATTATGTACAGAAGATCCTTATACAGCGGTAAATAAGGGTAAAATCAATAAAAAAAGGCATCCCGCTTAAAGCAGGATGCCTTTTTTATTGATTGCTATTGATTGCATTTGTACCTTTGAAACGGCTATATCCGTTACCTATTTAAGCACTAAGAAAAAAAAGCACCATGTTAGAACCCTGGAGAACCGGTAAGGTGATCAAAATTGAAAACGCTACCGCCTTAACAAGAAGATTCTGGATACAGGTACCCGAAGTTGAATCCTTCGATTTTAAACCCGGCCAGTTCGTAACCCTCGACCTTCCGATTCACGAACAGAAGAATAAACGCTGGAGAAGTTATTCCATTTCTTCTGCACCCGATGGCACCAATGTATTTGAATTAGTGATCGTATTCCTGGAAGGAGGATTGGGAACCACTTATCTTTTCAATGAGATCTCTGTGGGAAGTGAATTAACACTGCGTGGCCCGCTGGGTAAATTTACCTTGCCGGAACCTATTCAGGAAGACCTTTACTTTATCTGCACAGGAACCGGTATCGCACCGTTCCATTCCATGTCGCATTTTATCCATTCGCACAAATTGCCGCACCAGCAGGTTCACCTGATTTTCGGTTGCCGCAAATTTGAAGACGGATTATATATTGATGAATTAAAGGAACTGGAAAAAATGGAACCGGGTTTTCATTTCCACCCTTGTTATTCACGTGAAACCGAAGTTCCGGATGGTTCTTACAAAGGCTATGTTCACCCTGTATACGAAGCCCTCACAGACCATGGCAAGAAGCCTGCTAAATTCTTTTTATGCGGCTGGAAGAATATGATCGATGAAGCGAAAGAACGTATCGTAGCAATGGGTTACGATAAAAAAGCAATTCACCAGGAAATTTACGGATAGTCATCATTTGAGAATGTGGCAAAAAAAATGAGGTTTGTTGATTACAACAAACCTCATTTTTATATCAGTGATTACTTATAAAAGCCTACATCACCTGCTCCAATACCAGATCCTTGATCTTACTCATCAGCACCCGCTCCTGCACCATGCTGTCGCGGTAGCGGATGGTTACGGTCTGGTCTTCTTTGGTCTGGTGATCGATCGTAACACAGAAAGGGGTACCAATGGCATCCTGTCTTCTGTACCGTTTACCGATCGCATCTTTTTCTTCGTAGAAACATTTAAAATAAGGTTTACACTCATCCATCAGTTCTCGCGCAATCTCCGGCAACCCGTCTTTTTTGGTGAGTGGGAGAATGGCCAGTTTCATGGGGGCGATCTTCGCAGGAATATGCATAACCACGCGGCTATCCGTTGTGCCGTCTTCTTTGTTAATGGTTTCTTCTTCGTATGCGTTGGCCATGATCAAAAGAAACATCCGGTCTAAGCCGATGGAAGTTTCCACCACATACGGCACATAGTTCTGGTTGATCTCCGTATCAAAATACTGCATCTTTTTCTTGCTGAACTTCTGGTGCTGGCTCAGGTCAAAATCACTTCTGGAATGGATACCTTCCACTTCTTTGAAACCAAATGGAAATTCATATTCAATATCACAGGCTTCTTTTGCGTAGTGTGCCAGCTTTACATGATCATGATAACGGTATTTTTCCGGGGCAATGCCCAGGCTCAGGTGCCATTGCAAACGCGCTTCTTTCCAGTATTGGTACCAATCGCCCTCTGTGCCCGGGCGAACAAAGAACTGCATTTCCATCTGTTCAAATTCGCGCATACGGAAAATGAACTGACGCGCCACGATCTCATTACGGAAAGCTTTACCGGTTTGCGCAATACCAAAAGGGATTTTCATCCGCGCTGTCTTCTGCACATTCAGGAAATTCACAAAAATACCCTGTGCGGTTTCAGGGCGCAGATAGATCGTATCTGCATCCTCAGCCACAGAACCTAATTGCGTTGAGAACATCAGGTTGAACTGGCGTATATCTGTCCAGTTGGCGGTACCGCTCACAGAACAAACGATCTTCTGATCAATGATGAGTTGCTTTAATGCTGCAAAATCTTCCAATGCAAGCAAACTATCCATAGCCGCTAATAATGCATCTGCAGCAGCGGCTTCTCCTTTCTCCCTCAATACATCTGCTTTTGCTTCCAGCAGATGGTCCACCCGGTATCTCTTGTTACTGTCGCGGTTATCGATCATCGGGTCGCTGAAATTATCCACGTGGCCACTCGCTTTCCAGGTGGTGGGGTGCATGAAAATGGCCGCATCAATACCCACAATATTTTCGTGTAACTGGGTCATACTCTTCCACCAGTAATCGCGGATATTCTTTTTTAACTCACTTCCGTATGGGCCATAATCGTACACGGCACTGAGGCCGTCATAGATCTCACTACTCGGAAATACAAAGCCATACTCTTTGGCATGCGAAATAATTGCCTGAAACTGGTTGTCTTGCTGTATACTCATAACGGCGCAAAAATATGCTTTTACCCTTGCTCTGCGAAACCTGCCGGCATAGCTTTCAGGTGAAAAAACGCCAAAAAAGCACGTTTATCCAAAAGATTACGCTCCTTACGATAAAAAAATTAGCTTAGGCCATCCAAAACCAAGGACTATCTATGCTTAAGAAATGCCTTTCCCTTTTACTCCTCCTGCCCCTGCTGCTGGAGGCCCAGCAAACCACCGAGTACCCTAACGATTATCTTTCCCCCGCATTTCACGCAGGCCGGAGAGCCGCTGTAAGGGAGATGATGCCAAAAAATTCGGTGGCCTTATTTTTTGCCTCCCAGGTGCGCAACCGGAACAATGATGTGGATTTTGTATATGCCCAGAATAAGAATTTCTATTATCTCACCGGGCTGGAAGAACCCAATTCCCTGCTGCTGATTTTTAAAGAGCCGGTAACCCTGTTGGATAAGACCGGTACCGAGTTTTTATTTGTACAGCCCCGCAACCCTGCCAGGGAAATGTGGACCGGTAAGATATTAGGCGTAGATGGCGTAAAAGAAAAATATAAGATCGAAAATGTATTTACGCATGATAAGTTCAATTATGCAACGATCGATCTGAGTAAGATCGACTCTGTAATGACCACTTTGTATACCGAGGGTATTCTACAGAAATATTATGGACGTGGTGGTGTGGATCCTTTATCCAGAATGGCACAGGTGGTTGACAGTGCCATCACCACACAGAAAAAACCAAATGCGTCCCGTACAATTACCAATATCATACGGGGTTTACGTTCCGTGAAGCAAGCCGAAGAGATTGCCATACTTGAAAAAGTAGTGGCGATGAGTGTGCAGGGGCATAATGAAGTGATGAAAGCCACCAGGCCAAATATGACAGAATACCAGGCCCAGGCCATCATGGAATATATGTTTAAGAAGAACGGATCAGAATTTGAGGGTTACCCAAGTATCAATGGATCGGGAGAGAATTCCTGCATTCTCCATTATGAGAGTAACCAGCGTTTGATGAAAGACGGCGATCTGCTACTGAGTGATTGTGCCGCTGAATACCATGGCTACAGCGCAGATGTAACGCGTACTATCCCCGTAAACGGAAAATTCAGTCCTGAACAAAAGATCATTTATGAACTGGTGCTGGAAGCGCAGGATTCGGCCTTCCTCCAATGCAAATCGGGTAATGCTTCCAATGAGCCACATAAAGCTGCCCTTCGTGTGATCACAGAAGGGTTAAAAAAACTGGGTATCATTACTTCAGATGCTGAAGTGAGAACCTATTTTCCTCATGGTACTTCGCATGGGTTGGGACTGGATGTGCATGACCCCAATCCGCCCAAACTGGAGCCGGGTGCGGTGTTTACCGTTGAGCCTGGTATCTATATTCCGCCGGGAAGTAAATGTGATAAAAAATGGTGGAGTATTGGTGTACGGATAGAAGATGATATCCTGATCACATCTACGGGTTATAAAAATCTTTCCGCCGGCAGCCCGAGAACCGTTGCCGAAATTGAAAAAATGGCTAAGCAGAAAAGTATCTTTAAATAATTGCCAGGCAGCAGAAAAAATAATACCGCCACAAAATGGCGGTATTATTTTTTTTCAGGAACCTTATCTATTTTGGGTTCTGCCACAGTTACCGTAGTATTGGTCAATACAGGATCGTCCTGTACCAATAAAGAAGCTTTATTCTCCAGCTCTATTTCCTGTATCCATACAGCATAATCATTGGGGAAAATATTTCGTCCCGTTCTGATCGAATAAGCACGGGTAAAGCAGGCGCCGAAGTATAATATACAGGAAGAATAATAGACCCATAACAAAATGATCACCACAGATCCTGCTGCCCCATAAGTGGAACTGATATGTGTTTTGCCGAGGTAATATCCAATAGCAAACTTACCAAGCATGAATAAAAAAGCTGTGGTAACGGCACCTGTAAATACATCACGCCAATGCATTTTGGCATCGGGCAATACTTTGAATATAGCCGCAAATAAAACACTGATGGTCACAAAAGTGATCACGAGGTTAATGATGTATGCCAGGTATAAAGCGATCTCGGGGAAGAATTTGAGCAGTTCATGCCCCAGTAGGTCAAGCAGGGAGTTGACAACAAGTGCCACCAGTAAAATAAATCCGATACTGATCACCATCGAAAAACTCAGCAGGCGGTTCAGCACCAGTTTCAACCACCCTTTTTTAGGTTTGGCTTTTAAACGCCAGATAAAATTGATCGAATCCTGTATCTCGGCAAATACGCTGGTAGCAGCGAAGATCAGGGCGCAGATGCCTATCACTGAGGCCCAGCCGGCATCTTTTGAGATAGCCGCATTATTAATCACCTGGCGGATCTGCAAAGCCGCATCTGCCCCGATAAAATCCTGTATATGCTGAAAGATCGTACCCTCGATGCTATTGCCTCCATAAAAAAAATTCAGCAGGTTGATGATCACGATCAGCATGGGTGCAATGGAGAACACCGTATAGTAAGCCAGCGCTGCACTCATGCGTAGCGACTTATTATCCGAAAAATCAGAAATGGATTCTTTGAAGATCGGGAACAGATTTTGTGCGTGCCATTTCATTACCCGTAATTTACATTATTTGCGCTTACTGCAACTTCTCATTGTCCTTATGCCGGTTTGCATCGCGGATATTTTTTTTTTCGAAATTTTTCTGCAAAGCGGTGGTCAGGTCAACGCCTGTTTGATTGGCCAGGCAGATCAGCACCCATAATACATCGGCCATTTCATCGGCTATCTCTTTGCCTTTATCAGATTCCTTAAAAGATTGTTCGCCATAAGTGCGCACCATCAGGCGGCTAAGTTCTCCTACTTCTTCCATTAAAATACCCAGGTTGGTCAGTTCGTTAAAATAACGGACCCCTACGGTTTTGATCCACTCATCGACCTGTATTTGCGCTTGTTCAATAGTCATGGCTTATTATTTTTTGTGTTCTATTCCGGAATGAACAAGTTTAATGCGCATTACCGTAGCAATAGATTCCCCACGTTGTTTGATCTTTTCTGCATTGGACCCGGAAAATGATTCATCCACTGTTTGCTTAAAAAGCAATACCCATCTTTCAAAATGCTTATCCTCAAATGCAAATAAGGTATGGATATGTTCATGCACCCCAAACACATTACCCCGGTAAGCAGCTTTATCAAAAATGACGGTTTCCCAAAAATCTGAAATCAGCGGTATATGTTTTTCGAGATTAAGCGGCACTACTTCTGTAAAAAAATGCCCAATCAGCTCATCTTTCATAGCTACACTATAAAAGGAAACCATCAATGCTTCTATGTCCTGTCTGCTCTCTATATCTTTCATGATTGGCGGATTACGGATTACGGATTAGCGAATTGCGGATTAGCGGATTAGTGCAGCGGATAATTCGCGAATCCGCCAATCCGAAATCCGTTAATTCTACTACTCCCTGTTTTTCGAATCGATCCAGATGGTTACAGGCCCATCGTTCTGCAAAGCTACCTGCATATCTGCACCAAAAATACCTGTCTGAATTTTTTTCCCCAGGTCCTGCTCCAGCTGCTTGATCATCTTTTCATACATCGGGATCGCAAAATCGGGTTTGGAAGCTTTGATATACGATGGCCGGTTTCCTTTTTTGGTACTGGCATGCAGGGTAAACTGGCTTACCAGTAAAATATCACCGTTCACTTCTTTTACACCCAGGTTCATTACACCGTTCTCATCATTAAAGATCCGGATATTGATGATCTTATTACTCAGCCAGCTGATATCCTCATCTGTATCCGAATCTTCAATACCCATTAATACCAACAAGCCTGTTCGGATAGCACCCGTTACCTGATCATCTACCGTAACCGACGCTTGTTTTACCCTTTGTATAACAATTCTCATAATTCCTTACCTGTTTTTTTACGAACTTTAGCATAATGAAGATAGACATTACATCGGAAATTTTGTTCCAGACGGCCCGTAGTGGCGGTAAAGGCGGACAAAACGTGAACAAGGTAGAAACCATGGTGGAAGGCCGTTGGCAGGTAGCTGCATCGGCATTGGTTACAGAAGAACAGAAGATCCGTATTGCAGAAAAACTACAGAATAAGATCACTGATGAAGGTTTCCTGCTGGTAAAATCACAATCTGAAAGATCGCAGTTAGGTAATAAACTGGAAGTGATCAAAAAAATGAATCAACTGGTGGGAAACGCCCTGGTAAAACAAAAGATCCGCCGACCCACCAAACCCACCAAAGCTTCTAAGGAGAAAAGGATCGAAAGCAAGAAACGAAATACTTTTACCAAAGCGCAAAGAAGAAAAGTTAACAGGAACGATTACTAATGAAAAAACTGATCCTCACAATCTATTTGTCAGCCCTTATCTGTATGGGGATCATCATACCCATGACCGGGTTTTCCCAAAAACAGGTATCGCTTTTCTTTCATCACAAAGCGGGCAATGAAGCATTGGTTTTGGGAAACAATTATACAACACCCCTTGGTGAAAAAATTACAGTTCAGCGTTTCCGGTATTATATTTCCAATATTTCCATTACCGATAAACAGGGAAAGAACAGCACACTTCCGGTTGATTATTTTTTAGTGGATGAAGCCGATTCTCTTTCAAAGATCATCAACCTATCCGTTCCTGATAATGCTATCAGTTCCATCCAATTTCTGTTAGGGGTGGATAGTATCCGTAATGTATCCGGCGTACAAACCGGTGCGCTCGATCCGATGCGGGGGATGTTCTGGACATGGAACAGCGGTTATATCATGGCCAAACTCGAGGGCACTTCTGAGTCTTCAACGATTGCCGGTCATTATTTCACCTATCATATCGGTGGGTTCAAAGGCATGAACAATACTTTGAAGACCATTACACTCCCCCTTCCGCAAACAACAACTTCTGTTCAGGAATTACACATTAATGTTGATATCAATAGCTGGTTTAAAAACAGCTCCGAGATCCGCACTTCCGAAACCGCGGTTTGTCATATGCCCGGCCCGCTGGCAAAAAAGATCGCAGATAATTACAGTTCCATGTTCTCTATAAATGCTGTACGTTGATATGAAGGGAATGAAAAAAATAATCGTGGTCCTTTGTATCCTTATCACCGGCATCAGCTGGGTAAGCATGGATACAACCTACCGGAAACCCAAACCCGTTCGTTTTATGGTTCCCAGAGGATGGCCACAACCTGTGTATGATTTTTCAAGGAACCCATTAACAGAGGAAGGGATTGCCCTTGGTAAAAAATTATTTTACGATACAAAACTCAGTAAGGATGGTGAGATCTCCTGTGCATCCTGTCACCAGCAGTTTGGCGCATTCAATACCTATGACCACAACCTGAGTCATGGGTTCAATAATTCTTTAACCACCCGCAATGCGCCGGGTTTGTTCAATCTTGCCTGGCAAAAGGAATTGATGTGGGATGGAGGCATCAATCATCTCGACCTGCAGCCCCTTGCCCCCATCACAGCTGAAAATGAAATGGCTGAAACCATTGAGAATGTGATCAACAAATTAAAAGCAGACAAAGCATACAGGCAATTATTCAAAGCAGCTTTTGGTGATGAAACCATCAATACCCAGCGCCTTGGCAAAGCCATCAGCCAGTTTGAACTGCAACTGGTAAGCAGTAACAGTAAATATGATAAAGTAATGCGTGGCGAAGCCGCTTTTATCCTGCCCGAACAGTTAGGCTATGATATCTTTAAAAAGAAATGCATTACCTGCCATAGCGAACCCATGTTCACAGATTATTCGTACCGGAATATTGGCCTGCCCGTAGATTCTTATTTAAAAGACCTTGGCAGAATGAAGATCACCGGCGATGCAAATGATTCTTTAAAATTCAAAGTACCCAGCCTGCGCAATGTTGCCATGACCTTTCCTTATGGCCATGATGGAAGATTGTTCTCTTTAATGAGTGTATTTGAGCACTACCGGAAAAACATGGTGGTGAGCGCCACAACAGATCCCTTATTGAAGAACAAAATGGCATTATCCAACTACGAGATTGGTCAATTAACGGCATTTTTATATACTTTAACAGATTCGAGTTTCCTGAAAGATCCAAGGTTTGCGCCACCGGGTAATGAAAATTCAGGTAAGCCGCCGGCAGATATTCACCAGTAAGCCCCACATTTGTTACTTTTACTTTCAATGCTGAACGCTAAACGCAGAAAGCCAAACGCGATACCTATAAACGAATAAACCAATAAACCAACCCCTTGAGCGGCATTAAGAAATTAGCAGGACAAACAATGTGGTATGGAGTTAGCTCTATAGCAGTCAAGTTCATTGGTTACCTGATCACCCCATTGCTTACCTATTCTAGTCATGTAAAAATCGCCGATTTTGGCAGACAGGGTTTATTGTATTCAGCTATTCCGGTATTGAGTATCATTTTTACTTACGGATTTGAAACTGCTTATTTTCGGTTCTCCGCTAAAGCGGAATATAAAAAATCGATCTATAGTACGGCATTTCTTTCCATTTTATTCTCAACTGTTATCTTTTCATTGATCTTGTGGTATTGCCGTGGTTCACTTGCTTCCATTACCGGTTTTCCGGATATTCCTCAAATAGCACAGTTCACCATCTTTATCATTACTATTGACACGCTGAATAAAATTCCATTAGCCAAACTTCGCCAGGAAGAGCGCCCACTCAAATATGCATTTGTAAATATATCCGGCGTATTTGTGATGATCGCACTGGTTTGGTTCTTTGTAAATTATTGTCCTGCACAGATAGCAAAAGATCCGCAAAGTTGGGTGAGTAGATTTTATGACAACAATACAAACCCGATAGTCTATGTTGCTTTTGCCAATGTTGTTCAAAGCATGGTAACCCTTTTACTGCTAGGAAAAGAGATCGCGATGGTGCGGTTCACCTTCAATACAAAACTCTGGAAAGAGATGATGATATATGCGATGCCATTGTTGATCGTAGGGCTGGGAGGTATCGTAAACGAAACTTTCGACAGATTGATGATCAAAGCCTGGTTACCGGGCACAGAAGAATACAGAAACGAACAGGTGGGTATTTATAATGCCTGTTATAAACTATCCTTACTCATTACCCTTTTTGTACAGGCATTTAAAATGGGTGCCGAGCCCTTTTTTTTCAAACAGGCCGAGGGGCAAAATCCACAAAAAGTGTATGCCCGGGTTATGAAATTTTTTGTGATTGTAGTAACCACCATGTTTTTGGCAGTGAGCCTGTTTCTTCCTGTTTGGTCCAGATTGATCGGTGAAAATTACAGGGTAGGACTTGCCATAGTACCCATTTTATTAATGGCTAATATTTTTCTGGGTATCTATTACAATCTCAGTATCTGGTTCAAGTTAACGCATCGAACCATTGCAGGCACATATATTACATTGATAGGGACCGCTATTACCATAGGCATCAATTATTTCTTTATTCCCCTAATCGGGTATATGGCAGGAGCCTGGGGTACTTTCTTTTGTTATGGAACCATGATGGTGATCTGTTATAAATGGGGACAAAAAGCTTATCCAATTCCTTATGTAACCAAAAAGATGATCGCTTACGGCGTCATTGTTATCTTATTATTTTTCATTCACAAAGGCATAACCTATTTTATCCCGCAGGTATATTTTAGTTTAAGTTTAGGCTTCATTTTTCTTTCTGCTTATACCTGGTTCATTCTTTTGGTTGAAAAAAAGGAATTTCAGAAATTACCCGTTATCGGCAAATACATAAAATAAGCTCTCAAAATGGCAGAAGACTTACATATTCACAAGGGCTCCAAAACAGAACAATATGAAGCACTGATCCCGCAGATCAAAGCCTTGATAGAAGGCGAGCCTGACCTCATCGCCAATCTTGCCAATATCGCGGGCGCTTTAAAAGAACAGTTTGGCTGGTTCTGGGTGGGTTTCTATTTAGTGAAAGGGGATCAATTGGTTCTCGGGCCATTCCAGGGGCCTGTTGCCTGCACGCGCATCAACAAAGGCCGCGGTGTTTGCGGTACCAGTTGGGCAAAAGCAGCAACCCTGATCGTACCGGATGTTGAAAAATTTCCCGGCCATATTGCCTGCAGCAGTTTATCTAAATCGGAGATCGTTGTTCCTTTAGTGAATGATGGAAATGTCTGGGGAGTATTGGATGTTGACAGCGAGCAACTTGATCAATTTGATGGTACTGATCAAATATACCTGGAACAAATTACCCGTCTGGTTACTGCTTAAAATAAAACCCAAGCTCTGTTTCAACATTGGTCATATCTACCAAACGGGGTGGTTGTTTCCCGTCGAAAATAAACATGCCCCGGGCATCATTCTTTGTGTTGAGATCAATGTATTGAGATTGGCCATCTACCCCTTCAAATCTGATATATCGCACATTCCTGGCTTCCTTGATAGTTAACCGCGGATAATATTTACGTAATACGATCCTTGCGTTACGCATCTGGTAAAACATTTCATGTACGGAGCTATTATAGATAGCTGAATCAGTGATGGATTGTATTGTCCGGTCCTGCAATGAATCCGGATAATAAAATATGGCAGCCCCTCCCTTAATGACCAGTGTATCCTGGTAATGAGATGGTGGCTTAACCCTGATGGTATCAGCAACAGGTTTGAGCGGCTCTGTAGCCGGTTTCTGCTTCACCTGTTCTGAGCAGGCGAAACAGGCAACCATCCCTATACAAACGATTCCGGTTATGGGTTTCATGATAAATGGTCCTTTAAAGCAAACACAATAATGGTATCAGAGCCATACAGCATGTACAGTTAAAATTATCAAAAAAGCCTCTTTTGCAAGAGGCTTTCTCAAAATAAACAGATCACAAGCATCGTCTAATACATATCCATTCTATTTACCAATTCCATAACCTGGTAATATTAAAGCCGATCACAAATTTCCCTCCCGGTACTTTTGTACCATCTGATGCCGTATAATTGAAAGGGCTATTCGTATTGTAGAGATTATTCCGCTGAGGGTTCAACAGCGTATAATTTCCTGCAAACAACTGGAATGAGTGGTTGCTTGTATTAAACTCAAACCCAAAGGAAACATTGGGATTGGGATTGCTGGTATTATGTTTGGTAACGGGCTGGTCGATATTAAATATCAGAGACGTTACTTCGGTCAATTTATACCTGCCTGACAGGGAAACAGCAAAGTGGTCGAAATTCATATTCTTGAAGATCTCCTGTCCGGTGCTGTCGTTCTTTGTGTAATAACCACTCACAGAATTCTGGTGAGAAAGGCTGACAGCTGCCTGCAGTGAAAATTTATCACTGATCTTTCTCGCAACAATGATCTGGTTGAACGTAAGGATCCTTTGGGTCTGGTATTTGAAGATACTGCCATCAGCATCCTTTCTCGTATCGTAGGCGATATTGCCATAATACGTTACACTTACCGGGTAAATTCCTTTTGTTTGTCTTAGGATAGCATACTTGGCATTCAAATCCCATAACAAATTGCTTTTGGTAACACCCAGTCCAACATTCAGGTCCTTGATAGGGGCATATATAACACCCAGACGGATATTGGAGGGAGCGAACAGTCCCCAAAAATCATCATACCCTTTATCCACGGTTCCAAACCTGTGCTGGATATCCATCTCAAAAGTTCCTTTCTGAGAAACCATTACGGTTTGGTTATCAATGATCCAGGTACTGCTGAACGTGTTTTTAACCGGTTTTATCTTAGGTTTAACTACCGCTTCTGCAACTGCATTGCTATCCTGGGCAATACCACCTGAAAGAAAAACTAACTGGCTTACTAGAATGGATATAGTAAAGGATATCCATTTTTTGGGCGACTGTATTATTGATTTCATTTCATGATTTTTAAAAAATAATTTAATTGTTGGAAGCGCCATTTCTGATCCAATCATAAATTTTTTGCCTGTCTACTGCTGAGGGGATAAACTCCCTCATTTCACTATTGATCTTGATATAGATAATACTTTGTTTAGGAATTACGGTATTCACAAAACCACCGTTTACAATTTCCTGGTATGATCCGCCAAGCGTCATTGTGGGTTTATGCCCGCCGGCTGCATGACATCCGGTTAACGCGCATTTGGTATTTACCATTGGGGCGATATCATTTTTAAAGCTTACGAATTGCGGCGGACCATCAGGGTCAACTGCTGCATCCGGCAGGATTACATCCCTGTAACAGCCCGTTAAACCGGCAACCATTACCAAAAGGACCCCGCTGTATATGATTAGTTTCTTTATCATGGTATCGGTTATTATTTATTATTGAAATTCATGTTACACTCGATATCAATTTTGTCAGACACATTTGTGCTGGTGATACCAAAGTCGCGGCAATTCAGCTGAAATTTGAGCTGCAGGCCAAATACAGAATACGCTGCACTGGTACCAAACTGAACTTTTGTTTTAGGAATATATTTCAGCCTGCCAACAATAGATTTGGTTAACGGCGTTGCTAAAGTGCCTTTCCAGGTAAGATTGATTGTAACGATATAATCATTGCTGGTTGGATCAAATTTCACTTCTGTTGTTTTGATCTTGGCAATATTTGTCAGGGTAAGATTCTGGGTACCCGCAACAATAGGCACAGTACCTAATGTGGTAATATTACAACCGCCATCTCTTGCCGGTTCACCGGTGTTTGACTGGTTGATCTGAACATAACCGTTAAAATAAGTTTTGGCGGGTTCGTTCTCATAGAAAGCCCATGAAGTATCCAGTAATGGCTGGCCGGCTGTAACATAGTTGAGCATTTTGGCATCGGTTACATCATGCATACCAAACTGGTTAAACCTTCCGGTTAATAAACCTGCGGCACCTACATAATTGGTTGACCACATGACATTACAGTGTGCTTTATCCAGCTTCCATTGAGTAGTATCTCCTACCACCATGCTTCCCGGAAGAAGTACAGTAGTACCACGGGTGATTACAGAAGAAAAGGCCCTTCAGCAGGAATTTGCGAAACTGACTCATGCGTACAACTGGCTATATAGCCGTATCCGCTTAAAAGAACCAGAACGACCAGCAGACTTTGGTTTTTGAAAAGTTTCATACTTGATATTTTATTGGTAAAAAAGAATGGTTGACGATTGTTTTTTAAAATGAAAACATTGATGTTTTGACGCTTACTTCGTCATTGAAACATTGATGTTTTCACTTTGTAAATGTAGAAGCTGTGTTTGCGGAAAAAAGTGATAATAGTCACAAAGAATTATGACTTTAATCATGTATTTACCATGGTTCGCAAGGGGCAGCCGAATACAGGTTACCCTGCACTTTTTGTACTGCCGGCTCTATCAACAATAAAATCAACGAAGGATCAGGAACTGAGTTTTCCGGGTTTTGCCTTAATAAGAAAGGAGAGAAAATAGATCACTATCAGTGTAGCCAGGTTCAGGAGAAGGCTGATCGAATAAACCCGCATATTGTTTTTCAGAACACTATCATCGCCAGATACGGCAGATATATTCACAAGGATATTCCGGAAGATCACAAAGAGGAATACAAGGCTGTGAATCAGGCTTATCCAGGAAAATCTGTTCAGGGGCTTTATCCAGAATATAAGGGACAAAAGCCCCCAACTAAATAAAAACGGTTGTTGTATGCGTTCCAGCATATGTGCTGCAGAAAAATCAGTAGAGATATTTTTCAATTCAAAGCCAAGAAACAATGTACCGGTAAGTGCATAAGCATAAGGCAATGCTGCTACTATTCTTTTCCGGAAGTTTACACCAAAGGATGCTGAATTTCCCAATTGCCGGATAAACAGATAGATCAGGGCATAGCCTGAAAAAAATACAAGTATCTCTAATTGTTGCAGGTAAGCGAAAAAACTATTATCCATACATCTGTGATCCGTCAAAGGTTATGAAATTTTATTCAGACAACTCGTTTTCGTTTTACAACACAATCGTTACTTATGGTTAAGTTTCGTAATGGTGCAACCAGCTTATATGCAACGTATTATGATTTTATTTACAATCAGTAACCCTAATTCCCTTATCTTTGCATCATTCATATACTCTCTCTACAGACTGATCACTCTTCCGTGACAAAGTTTCATCAAGTCAATTCGGGCAGGCTATATACCATCTGAGCAATTTCAGGTGTGCATTTATTTAAATATATATACTTTGTTATTCAAAGAATTAAACCTCATTGAGCCCATCTTGAAGGCGCTCGAAACCGAAGGCTACACAACACCCACCCCCATTCAGGAACAATCTATCCCTATTGTATTACAGGGACGTGATCTCTTAGGCTGTGCACAAACCGGCACCGGCAAAACAGCCGCATTCGCCATACCAATGCTGCAGTTATTAAACGCATCAAAAAAAGCAAACCCAACGGGCAAAGGTATTAAGGCATTGATCTTAACACCTACCAGGGAACTTGCCATACAGATAGATGAAAGTTTTGCGGCTTATGGTAAACACCTGAACCTGAAACACCTGGTTATTTTTGGCGGCGTATCGCAACAACCGCAAACCAATGCATTACGCAATGGCGTGGATATACTGATTGCAACACCCGGCCGTTTG
>CBHRAM010000017.1:0-21565 GCA_966076165.1 uncultured Chitinophagaceae bacterium | reverse complement strand
CCTGATCACCTTGCTTACAGGCTTCGATCCATTTTGTTAAAGTATCCACCCATAACGGATGGGTATTCAAACAGGGGATCATTTCGTAGGATTCACCGCCGGCTTCCATAAAACTTTCTTTTCCGCGTTCGGCGATCTCTTCGAGGGTTTCTAAACAATCACTGACAAAGGCCGGGCAGATGACCAATAATTTTTTGATGCCTTCTTTGGGCATTTCTTCCAAACGTATATCTGTAAAGGGTTGCAGCCATCCCTTACCTAAACGTGACTGAAATGACAAGCTGAATTTATCTTTTGGGATCCCGAGCTTTTCTGTTACCAAACGTGTGGTGGTAAACACCTGGTGTCGGTAGCAGGTGGCATGCGCCGGAGAATCCACTTCACAACAATTATTTACCTGCAAACAATGACAACCGGTGGTATCGCTTTTGCGGATATGCCGCTCGGGGATACCGTGATAGCTGAATAAAATATGATCATAGTCTTTTTCGAGCCAGGGTTTCATATTCTCTGCCAATGCATTGATATAATCAGGCTCCTGGTAAAAAGGTTTGATAAAAGATATTTTGAAAGGATAGTTATTGGCAGCGTATTGTTCTTTTGCATAATCAACCGCGGTCTCATAACTGCTCATCGCAAAATGTGGATAGAGCGGAACCAGGATCACCTCTTTGAGGTCGGGGTTTTGTTTCAGCAGCAGGTCAAACGCTTCTTTGGGAGAAGGATACCCGTAACGCATGGCAATGGTAACCGGTTCGGCTACTTTTTGCTGCAGGGATTGCTGTAACTGTTTGGTAAGAACGATCAAAGGGGAGCCTTCATCGGTCCAGATGGTCTTATACGCTTCCGCCGATTTGGGTGCACGGAATGGGACAATAATTCCCCTTACCAACAAAGCACGGGCGATAAAAGGGATATCGATCACTTTTCCATCCATTAAGAACTCATTCAGGTATTTTCTGACATCTTTCACGGATGTGGAATCGGGTGAACCGAGGTTCATCAGTATTATCGCTCTGGTATGTGACATATTTCAATTGTGTTTGCAAATGTAATCTAACATCCTTATTCGCTAAAGGTTTGCTGATCTGCGCGTTCAACTAACGAACGTTTGCGTCGCGGAGATTGAACGATATGGGCTATTTTAGTATTCTATGACAAAACATGACAGAGAAATGACATTGGAATGACCAAACTCATGTTTTAAAAGAATCCACGGAAGATACCTTTGCGTAGTTATCATAGAAAAGGCAGCAAGCATGAATATGAACCAATTTTTCGTAGCAGGGATCAACTATAAAAAAACAGACGCAGCTATTCGTGGCGAGTTTGCCGTTAGTTCCGATAAATATGCTTCCCTTTTGGAAAAAGCTGCTGCATTGGGCTTACAGGAGTTATTTATACTCAGCACCTGTAACCGCACCGAGATCTATGGCCTTGCTGCTGATGCCAATACCCTGATCAATCTTCTTTGCAGTGAAACAGTGGGTGATGCGGATACTTTCCGTCAATTATGCTATATCAAGAATGGCCGTGAGGCGGTTGAACATATTTTTTCTGTAGGTGCCGGCCTGGACTCCCAGATCCTTGGCGATTATGAGATCGTAGGGCAAATGAAGCTGGCTGTAAAATTTGCCCGTGAAAGAGGTTTTGTAGGTGCTTTCATGGAAAGGTTGTTCAATACTGTTTTACAATCGTCAAAAGCCATTAAGAACGGAACCCATTTAAGTGATGGTACCATTTCCGTGGCTTTTGCAGCTATTCAATACATTAAACAACAGGTTGCGGGCACACATGATAAAAAGATCGTTCTGCTGGGTACGGGCAAGATCGGCCGTAACACCTGCAAGAACCTGGTAGATTACCTGGATACCAGAAATATCACGCTGATCAACCGCACAGAAGAAAAAGCGGCAGAACTGGCTCTTGAACTGGGATTACAAACCACTTCCTATGCCAATCTGGATAAAGAACTTCAGGAAGCAGATATTTTTATCGTGGCCACACATGCAGATAAAGCAGTGATCACCAGAGACAGCCTGATCAACAGCACCCCAAAAATTCTGATCGACCTCTCTATCCCCAATAATATTGAACCGGCGGTTGGTACATTACCACATATCTCTCTGGCCAATGTGGATGATCTGTCAGTGATCAACGATAAGACCCTTCGTATCCGCCAGGCAGAAGTTCCGAAAGCATTGGCCATTATCGATACCCATATCAGCGAATTCAACGAATGGTTTACCCTCCGCAGCCATGTACCGGTTTTAAAAGCCGTGAAACAGAAACTGCATGATATGCATTCCTGCGAAATGTTTATCACTACCTGCAACAATACTGTAGTAGATACAGCAGCTATTCAGAAAGTGGTGAATACCGTGGCCGTAAAAATGCGCTCACAACATCAGCCCGGATGTTACTATATTGAGGCCATTAATGATTTCATGACCATCAGCATTAATTAGCATGAACAAGGTTTTACGAATAGGCACCCGCGACAGCCAGCTGGCTGTGTGGCAGGCTACATTGGTACAGGAGCAACTGAAACGCAATGGCATAGCCACCGAACTCGTGTACATGAAAAGTGATGGCGATGTGGACCTGGTAACCCCTTTGTATGAAATTGGCGTACAGGGCATTTTCACAAAAACACTGGATGCCGCTTTATTAAGCAACCGCATAGACCTTGCCGTACATTCCATGAAAGATGTGCCTACACAATTGGCAAGGGGGATACAACAGGCAGCGGTGTTGGAGAGGGCTTCTTATAAAGATATTTTGGTTGTAAAAAACGGATTGAATGATATAAGTGAAGCTTTGGGATTCGTGAATCATGAGTGGTCAGTCGTGAGTGAGAAAACCCAACTCACGATAGCCACCAGCAGCATCCGCCGCAAAGCACAATGGTTGAACCGGTATCCGAACCATACGCTTGAAAACCTGCGTGGTAATGTGAACACACGTTTACGCAAAGTAAGTGAGAGCAATTGGGACGGGGCCATTTTTGCAGCGGCAGGATTAGAACGGATCGGGCTGCGTCCGGAAAATTCCATTGAGCTCGACTGGATGTTACCGGCCCCGGCACAAGGTGCCATTATGGTGGTTTGCAGGGAAGAAGATCGTGAAACAGAAGCCGCGCTGAGTTTACTGAATGATCCTGCAACGGCTTTATGCACTTGTATCGAAAGAGATTTTTTAAAGACATTATTGGGCGGATGCGCCACACCCATCAGTGCTTTGGCAGAATGGAAAGACGGATTCGTAACCTTTAGAGGACATATTTTATCCGTTGATGGAAAAGAAAAGTTGGAAACCTCATTTCACAAAGCTGCTTTGCAATGTGGCGATCTGGGCAGAAAAGCCGCAGAAGAATTATTAGCCAGAGGAGCAGATAAAATTGTCAATGCCATTCGCAATGCCGGAGTATAGTATCCATATATTATGCACCAGGCCTGTTGATGAATCAAGAATAGAAGAGGCGAAGCAGAAAGGCATTCAGCTGGATGTATTATCTTTCATAGAAACCGAAGCCATTCAGACCATAGAAGTACAACAGGAAATTGAATGGGCATCTGTGCAGGAGGCCACCGTTGTGTTTACCAGTATGAATGCAGTGGAAGCCGTTACCGAAATGCTCGACGGGCATATCCCCGACTGGCGTATTTATTGCATGGGGTTTAAAACCAAAGAACTGATCACCACCTATTTTGGAGAAGCTGCCATTGCAGGAACTGCTGATAATGCAGAGGAGCTGGCAGATGAGATCATTGAGAATGAAGATCCGGAAGAGGTGATCTTTTTTTGTGGTAATCAACGCAGAGATGAACTGCCCGGCAAACTCAGCAAACAGCATATCACCGTAAATGAGATCGTGGTGTACGAAACCTTAGCTGTTGAACATACCCTGGATAAGGAATATGATGCGGTTTTATTTTTTAGTCCGAGTGCTGCAGAAAGTTTTTTCAAAAAGAACAAACTAATTACCAAAACCATTGTTTTTGCCATTGGTACTACCACGGCCAAAACAGTTGCAAGATTCTGCAGCAATAAAGTGATCATTAGCAAGTTGCCCGGGAAAGAAGAGTTGGTAAGCCAGGCATTGGACTATTTTTCAAAGAATCATTAAACTATATTTTATAAACAAGTGACTATATGAGATCGTGATCTCCCGCAAGAGATCCTCACGACTCACAACTCACCACTCACGAACCTTATGTTACAAAACGACCTGATACTAAGAACCCTCCGCGGCGAGCAAACAGAAAGAACACCTGTATGGATGATGCGCCAGGCCGGCCGTTATTTGCCGGAATATATGGTGCTGCGGGAAAAATACGGCTTCTTTGAAAGATGCCAGACACCGGAACTGGCTTGTGAGATCACAATACAACCCGTAGATATTGTAGGAGTAGATGCTGCCATTCTTTTCTCAGATATTCTGGTTGTGCCGCAAGCCATGGGACTTGAAGTGCAATTGGTGGAAAGCCAGGGGCCTTACTTACCTGATCCGATTAAAAATTTTAAAGACCTCGTGCGTGTTCGTGTGCCCGATGTACAGGAAACACTGGGTTATGTTTTTGAAGCCATCAAACTCATCAAAAAAGAATTGAATGGCCGTGTACCTCTAATCGGTTTTGCAGGTGCCCCATGGACACTGTTGTGTTATATGGTACAGGGCAAAGGATCCAAAACCTTTGATCAGGCCAAAGTATTCTGTTACACCCAACCCGAACTGGCCCACCAGTTATTACAGATGATCACCGATACTACCATCGCTTATTTAAAAGCACAGGTAAAAGCAGGTGCGGATATTGTTCAGATCTTTGATAGCTGGGGTGGATTATTGAGTCCGGATGATTTTGAAACTTACTCTCTCCAATACATACGCCAGATCGTAGCTGCATTAAAAGAAGAAGTGCCCACGATCATTTTCGCCAAAGGCGCCTGGCATAGCCTGGGAGAAATGGCCGCTACCGGTGCACATGGCTTAGGGATCGACTGGTGCATCAAACCACAGCTGGCCAGACAGATGGCAGGTAATAATGTAACACTGCAGGGAAATTTTGATCCGGCTAAATTATTATCACCTATTCCTGTTATTAAAAAGGAAGTAGAAACCATGTTAGCTGCTTTCGGCCCCGGAAGACATATTGCCAATCTTGGACACGGTATCATCCCGAATGTTCCCGTTGACCATGCAAGGGCATTTGTAGATACCGTGAAAGAATATCGCCATAAGTAATAACATCACTTACACCTAACAATGAACAGCAATCCCATTAATCAGCAATGGATCAACTTCATCCATCAACTACAGGATGATATCTGTGCTGCTTTGGAAACCTGCGACGGTAAAGCCAGATTTATAGAAGACAGATGGGAAAGGCCGGAAGGTGGTGGCGGAAAAACAAGGGTGATCAGCAACGGAAATGTTTTTGAAAAAGGTGGTGTGAATACCTCTATCGTATTTGGCAAAGTAACCGAGCCCATGCGCAAGCAATTGCAGATCGAAGGTTATGAATGGTTTGCCTGCGGGATGAGTATCGTTATTCACCCATCGAATCCATTTGTGCCTACCGTGCATTGTAATTACCGGATGTTTGAATTGTATGATGAGCAGGGTAAGGTAACGGATAGATGGTTTGGCGGTGGAACAGACCTTACGCCTTATTATTTATTTGAAGAAGACGCCAGACATTTTCACAGAACCTATCAAACGGTTTGTAATGGGTTTGATAAAACCTTCTATCCTGCGTTCAAAGAAGTTTGCGATAACTATTTTGTGAACACACACCGTAACCAGGAACGCAGAGGTATTGGCGGGATCTTTTACGATCACCAGCGTCCGGACAAGGCAAAGGATATTGATTTCTGGATGAATTTCAGCAAAGCCTGTGGATATGCGTTTATAGATGCGTATATTCCCATTGCAGAAAAAAGAAAAGCTACTCCGTATACCGCAGAAAATAAATATTGGCAGGAGATCAGAAGGGGCCGGTATACTGAGTTTAACCTGGTACATGATAGAGGAACTCTTTTCGGTCTCAAAACAAATGGCAGGACAGAAAGTATCTTAATGAGCTTACCGCCCACTGTGCGGTTCGATTATAATTACCAACCCGTTGAAGGAAGTGCTGAAGCAGACCTGTTAGATGCCTGCCTGCACCCCCGCAACTGGGTAAACTAAAAACACAGACCATGTACCTGCAAAGAAGAAACAGGATATTACGTCAAACACCGGCTATCCGCTCACTCGTGGCAGAAACTATTTTACGCCCATCTGATTTTATTGCGCCTTTGTTTATTGACGAAGGACAAAATGTGGAAACAGAGATCGCATCCATGCAGGGCTATTACCGCCGCAGTATTGACCTTACGGTTAAGGAAGTAAAAGCATTATGGTCAATGGGCATCAGGTCTGTGTTGGTCTTTATCAAATGCAAAGACGAATTAAAAGACAATACCGGTAAGGAAGCCTGGAATAAAAATGGTTTAATGCAGAGAAGCATTAAAGCCATCAAAGATGCCGTACCGGAAATGGTGATCATGACAGATGTGGCTCTCGATCCGTTCTCATCATATGGCCATGACGGCATAGTAAAAGACGGCGAGATCGTAAATGATGAAACCGTGGAAGCGTTGGTGAAGATGAGTATCAGTCACGCACAGTCCGGTGCCGATTTTGTAGCGCCCAGTGATATGATGGATGGACGCATTGGTGCCATCAGAAACGGATTGGAAGAAAATGGTTTCACCAAAACCGGCATCATGAGTTATAGTGCCAAATATGCATCCTGTTTTTATGGACCCTTCCGAGATGCATTGGATAGTGCACCGGGGTTTGGTGATAAGAAAACTTACCAGATGGATTATGCCAACCGAACAGAAGCCATTAAAGAAACGCTGATGGATATTGAAGAAGGCGCAGACATCGTAATGGTAAAACCCGCACTCGCCTATCTCGATATCATCCGTGAAATAAAGAATGCAGTGGAAGTGCCAGTTAGTGCTTACCAGGTAAGCGGTGAATATGCGATGATCAAAGCCTCTGCAAAAATGGGGTGGATAGATGAGAAGAAAGCAGTGTTAGAGACTTTGACTTCCATTAAAAGAGCAGGTGCGGATCTGATCGCTACTTATTTTGCGAAAGATGCCGTTGCATTGATCAATCAATAATTGGCACGCAGAGGCGCAAAGGCGCAGTAAATAAATTGTGCCTTTGCGCCTCTGCGTGAAATTTTAAATAACTATTTATGTACGAAAAAAGTAAGGCCCTCTTCGAACGCGCACAAAAATCTATTCCCGGTGGTGTGAACTCTCCGGTACGTGCTTTCAAAAGCGTTGGAGGCACTCCCCTGTTTATGACCAAAGCGAAAGGTGCTTATTTGTATGATGCAGATGGCAACAAGTATATAGATTACATCGCATCATGGGGGCCAATGATCTTAGGGCATGCATATGAGCCTGTTGTAAAAGCTATACAGGAAAAAGCTTTGCTTTCTACTTCTTATGGGGCACCTACAGAGTTGGAAATAGAGATGGCGGAATTGATCCGAAGCATGGCACCCAATATTGATATGGTGCGGATGGTTAGCAGTGGTACCGAAGCATGCATGAGCGCATTGAGATTAGCAAGAGGCTATACCGGAAAAAACAAGTTCATCAAATTCGAAGGCTGTTATCATGGTCATGCAGATGCTTTTTTAGTGAAAGCCGGAAGCGGTATGGCCACTTTCAATATTCAAACGGTACCGGGTGTTACAGGTGGGGTTTCCAATGATACATTGACCTGTGCGTATAATGATCTTGAGGCTGTTGAACGGTTGGTAAAAGAAAATAAAAATGAAATTGCTGCCATCATTATTGAACCGGTAGTAGGTAATATGGGTTGCATTTTACCAAAGCCTGGCTTCCTTGAAGCCTTGCGCAAGATCTGCGACAGAGAGTCGATCGTATTTATTTTTGATGAAGTGATGACAGGTTTCCGGCTCGCACCCGGTGGTGCACAGCAACGTTTGCAGATCAATGCAGATCTGGTAACCTACGGAAAAGTAATTGGTGGGGGAATGCCGGTGGGTGCTTTTGGTGGTAAGCGCGAGATCATGGAAAAAATTGCACCTCTTGGAAATGTATACCAGGCGGGCACTTTAAGCGGTAACCCGATTGCGATGATCGCAGGATTTACCATGCTTACAGAACTGAAAAACAATCCTTCTATTTATACAGAACTGGAAGAGAAAACAATTTATTTAAAAAACGGGTTGGATAAAGTATTGAAAGCATCCGGCACGCCTTATGTGATCAATCAGTTAGGATCCATGATCAGCATTCATTTCAGCGACCATGCGGTTACTGATTTTGACAGCGCTGCATCCGCCAATAATGATCTCTTTAAAAAATATTTTCATGCCATGCTCAACCGTGGTGTCTACCTGCCACCTTCTGCATTTGAAAGCTGGTTTCTGAATAATGCACTTTCTTATGAAGACATTGATAAGACGATATTGGCGACGGAAGAAAGTTTGCAGGAGATCTTGTGATCGTCCATAGTCGATAGCAGGATCAGTTTTCTTACCATGGACCATCGACCATGGACCATGGACTAATTCATTACCTTAGTACCATGAAAATCGTATTCTTCTCTGCCCAGCCTTACGACATCAAATTCTTTAACCGTTTTAATGATTCATTCGGTTTTGAACTGGTATTTCAGGAATCGAGGCTAAAGCCCGGGACCATTAATCTGGCCGAAGGTGCTGATGCGGTTTGTGTATTTGTGAATGATAAAGTAAATGCAGATGTATGTAAACAACTCGCTGCCAAAGGCGTAAAGATCATTGCCCTTCGTTGTGCCGGTTTTAATAATGTGGACCTGGAAGCGGCAAAAGCCAATGGGTTAAAAGTTTGTAGGGTACCTGCTTATTCGCCCGAAGCCGTTGCGGAACATGCACTGGCGCTGATACTCACACTGAACCGTAAAACCCATAAAGCGTATAACCGGGTAAGAGAACAGAATTTTTCATTGAACGGCCTTCTGGGTTTTAACCTCCATGGAAAGACCGTGGGTGTGGTGGGTACCGGAAATATCGGAAAATCATTTTGCCGCATCATGTTAGGCCTGGGTTGCCAGGTAAAAGCTTTTGACCTGATCGCCAACAAAGACCTCGAAGCCATTGGAGTAACTTATCACCCGCTGATGGAAGTGTTGAAAGCCGATATTGTTTCCCTGCATTGTCCGCTGAATAACCAGACACAGCACCTGATCAATGAGGATACGATTGCCATGATGCAGCAGGGGGTAATGCTGATCAATACCAGCCGGGGGGGATTGATCGATACCAAGGCAGCCATTGAAGGTTTAAAATCGGGCAAGATCGGTTACCTGGCCATCGATGTATATGAGCAGGAAGAGCATCTTTTTTTCCGCGATTTATCCACAACGGTGATACAGGATGATGATATCCAACGCCTTATGAGCTTCCCAAATGTGCTGATCACCGCTCACCAGGCCTTTTTCACCGATGAAGCCCTGAGCCAGATTGCTACCACTACGTTAAATAGTGTACAGCAATTATTAAAAAGTGGTAATTTGACTAATCAGGCAGCGTTATTAGTATAAATTTTATCTGATATTCGTACAGCATTCAGCGTTTTAACTGATACCCATGAAAAGATCAACCCTTAGGATAAGCATTATCATTTCTGTCTTTTGCATGTTCATGGCATGTAAGAAAGAAATGAGTATTGAAAACGGCGGATTTGGTGGAACGGCACAGGGCGAACTTGTGGACTCACTGGGCAATTGCAAATCATCTACCGTAATGGGCGATTACAAAGTGGATACGGCTTTGGTTACTACCAGCAACTATGCCCTTATTAATGTAAACTTTACCGCACAGGGTAAATACAAGATCTATACAGATACCGTAAACGGCATGTGGTTCCTCGATTCAGGCTTTGCCATCAGTACCGGAGCCAATGTGATCAAACTGAAAGGCTATGGTAAACCCATCCTTCCCAAGACCACAACCTTTACCATTTATTTCAATAACAATGTCTGTTCCTTCTCCGTAAGTGTGAACGGCAGTGCCGTTGGCAGCGGCGGGGGCGGTACCGGCACAGGATCCGGGGGCGATTATTTCCCGACTACTACGGGCTCCAGCTGGACCTACCAATACATTCCTAAACTGGGTACTATTGATACGTTCAGGGTAACGGTGGCGCCGGGTCAGATCGTAAGGGATACGCTGAGCTATGCGCAATTTGGCACTTCATTACTGGATACTTTCTACTTTGCCAAAGATGGTAAAGGAACTTATTATGCTTTAAGCTCTGTTGATTTTGATTATACTTTCCTCTTCGATTCAATCCCTAATTTCTTTATCAGCTATCCTTTCCTGAAAGAGAGTGCGGCTGTGGGAGATAGCTGGGAAACCATTGAATACGGTACCGTTAAACTGGTATCGGGCACCACCACCGAATACGGAAAGGCCAAAGCTGTTTTTACCGTAGTATCTAAGAACACCACTACCTATACCATTGGCGGCAAGACCTATTCGGATGTGATCAACATGAAACGGGAGGTCAAGTTCATTCCTAATGGAACCGGAGCCGTGTATCGAACGCTCTTAACCGGTAATTCCTATTATGCCAAAGGCTATGGGTTGATTGACCAGGTATTTGCTACCACGCCTGCACAAAGTGCGTCGCTTTATCGAACGCCAACTATTAAATAAACTTACTCTTCAAATAATTAAAAAAGCCCTGCAGAAAATGCGGGGCTTTTTATTTATCAGGTTTGATCCGTTTTAGAATATCTGTGTCTTATCATTTACCAAACTATCCGTTTCTACGGTATGATGTTCTGTAACCGGATGCTTTTTGAAGAAGCGGTTCTGGAAAACCAGGATCACGATCACACCGGTTGAGATAGACATATCGGCCAGGTTAAATACCGGTCGGAAGAATTCAAACTCCTCACCTCCCCAAACAGGGATCCAGGAAGGGTAATGTGCATTGGTGATGATCGGGAAATATAACATGTCTACCACTTTGCCATGTAAAAGGCCGGCATAGCCCCCGGTTGCGGGAAGCAGTTTGGCAATATTCTGTGCAAAGGGATTGCTTTGTTCAAAGATGATACCGTAGAAAAGACTGTCGATCAGGTTACCCAGGGCACCGGCATAGATCAGCGCCGCGCAGATGATGAAACCTTTGTGGTAATGTTTGCGGATAAAATCGCGCAGCAGAAAACTACCCCAGATCACGGCCACCAGCCTGAATAGAGTAAGTGCAATCTTTCCAAAGCCGCCTCCAAATTTCCAGCCCCAGGCCATTCCTTCATTTTCTACAAAATGCAGACGGAACCAGTTGCCAATGATCTTATGTTCCTCACCGGCAAAATAATGCAGCTTGATATAGAATTTCAAAGCCTGGTCGGCAAAAATGACCAACAGAATAATAAAAATGATTTGTCTTCCTTTCACAGCCATGGTTTTTATGGTGGGCAAAGATAGGATTTGGGCGGTACAGGTGGGAAATCTTGTAAAAGTTTGTAATTCCCTTAGTTTTTAGCCGCAGAGCAGTAAAACAAGTTCTAGCCTATTCTTCGGTATATACTCTTTTCACTCTTTGGCTGATGCCTGTCATCACTTCATATGCGATCGTCCCGCTCCATTGGGCCAGCTGTTGCACCGGTAAATGCCTTCCGAATATTTCTACTTCATCGGCTTCCTGTGCTTCCGGGATGTCTGTAATATCGATCATCACCATATCCATACATACATGGCCCACAACAGGAGCCAGTTTCCCCTTTACATAGATCTTGCCGGTGCCGTTACCCAGGCGCCTGTCGTAGCCATCTGCATAACCAATACGAACGGTTGCGATCCGGCTGTTTCTGTGTATCTCACCCTTTCTGCCATAGCCAACCGTATCCCCGGCTTTCACCATACGGATCTGTGCGATGGTCGATTTCAGGGTGATCACTGTTTGTAGTGAAAGGCCGTTTCCGTCGGCACTATCCACGCCATATAATCCAATACCCAGCCTCACCATATCAAACTGGTATTGCGGGTTTCGGAAGATGGCCGCTGAGTTGGCAATATGTTTTAAGAAAGTATACTTCAATTCGGTCTGAATGTCCCCACAGGCTTCTTCAAATAAATGCACCTGCTGCTGCGTAAAACCATCATGTGTTGCCGACTCACTGGCCACCAGGTGACTGAAGACCGATCTTACTGCCATGGTCCGGTTTTGCTGGAGAAGCCGTCCCAGTACTTTTGCATCTACCGTTTCAAAACCCAGGCGGTTCATGCCCGTATTGAATTTGATATGGACCGGAAATTGCTGGATCCCCTGTTGATCAAGAAATGTATGAAAGGCTTTGTAAACGGTAAACGAATAGATCTCTGGTTCGAGGCCATAGGTTACTAATGAATCAAAACTCGCTTCATCAGGATTCATGACCATGATGGGTAGGCTGATACCGGCTTTACGTAATTCCACCCCTTCATCTGCATAGGCCACGGCCAGGTAATCCACTTTGTGAAACTGCAGAACCCTTGCCACTTCTGCACTGCCACTTCCATAGCTGAAAGCTTTTACCATCGCCATCAGTTTGGTAGCAGGCTTTACTAATTTTTGATACTCTTTCAGGTTATGCACCATGGCCGAAAGATCGATCTCCATTACGGTCTGGTGTACTTTCTGTTCCAGCCAATGTGAGATGCGTTCAAACTCAAACACCCGCGCACCCTTGAGCAGAATATATTCATCTTTAAAATGCTGGGTACTCAGCTGGTTGAGAAAATCTTCTGTAGTATGATAAAATTGAGTAGGGATATTTTTGAACAGCTCACGATGCTGCGCAATAGCCGGGCCAATGCCGATGAGTCTGCTGATACCCTGTTGTGCCAATTGTGCGGCCACACTTCTGTAGAGCATTTCTTCCGACTGACCCGATTGAAGAATATCTGATAAGATTAAAGTGGTTTGCTGAGTGCCCGATTGCTGTTTAAGATAAGCGATCGCCAATTCAAGTGATGAGAGATCATTACTATAACTGTCATTCAGGAGATAACAATTGTTTACGGCTTTCTTTAACTGCATACGCATATCCACAGGTTCCAGTCGGAGCATTCGCTCCTGTATCACAGCATCTGCATACTGCATTTCTAACAGTACACACCAGCAGGTGATCGCATTATCAATGGAGATCCTGTCTGTAAAGGGGATAGTAATTGCGATCTGCTTACCTGCGTATTCGGCAGATAGTTCTGTCTGTTTCCCTTTTATTTCTTCAGAGAGAATGTAAAGTGTTGCTTTTTCTTCCCTGCTCCAGCTGAAGAATGCTATGTCTTTCTTAAATAAATCTTTATCCGATGTGTCGGGTAATACTGCATGCTGGATGGATTCTCTCCCAAATACCAGGCTTCCGGCCTGCTGAAACAAGACCGATTTTTCGATGGCTTTTTGTCTATCATCAGTAAAGCCTTCACTATGTGCATTGGCAAGATTGGTAAACACCCCGGCAGTAGGTTGGATGATAGCAGCTAGCTGTTTCATCTCATTTACTGTAGAGATCCCTGCTTCAAAGATACCCAGGGTATGTTGTTCATTCATCTGCCAAACACTCAGGGGTACACCGATCTGCGAATTATAACTGCGCGGACTTCTTACGATATGATGATCTTTCTGTAATAATTGATAGAGCCATTCTTTTACAATGGTCTTTCCATTGCTGCCGGTGATACCGATAACAGGGATAGTAAATTGTTTGCGATGATGTGCGGCCAATTGTTGCAATGCTGCTAATACATCTTCCACTTTCAAAAAAACAGCATCGGTATACGCACTACCGTCAAATTCTTTTCTCACGATAAAATTCCTCACCCCTCTTTCATACACTTCTTTGATAAACTGGTGCCCGTCCCTTCTCGGGCCGCTGATGGCAAAGAATAAAGAGGTTTGCGGGAATACGATCTTACGGCTGTCGATGATCAGGTACTCAATGGATGCATGGCCCGCAACCGGTGGTTCAGCATGAATGATACGGGCAATATGTTCAACTGTATAAGTCAATCGTGCACTGATGATTAAAGAGACCCGTCGTTCACATCCTTAGGTACTCCTTTTTTATTTTTAAAAATGGAATAGAAAACAGAACCGGAAATGCAAACCAGGATCACCCCGAGAGACAAGAACACCTGCGTGGTTTTATCCATCCATTCATTCAGATAATGCTCACCCAGCATTTTGGCACCGATAAATATCAATACGATCGCAATCCCCTGCTGCAGGTAATCAAATTTGGTTACCGCTCCACGCAGGAGGAAAAATAAAGAACGCAGGCCCAGAACCGCAAAAATATTAGAGGTATAGATCACCAACGGATCCTTGGAAATACCCATCACGGCAGGGATGGAATCGAGAGCAAATACCAGGTCAATACCGGCGAGTAAGATCACCACCACAAACAGAGATGTATACGCCGGCTTACCATTTACACGAATAATGTATTTGCCGTCTCCGTCATGATTAACGATCGGGAGAAATTTTTTCAGGAAGATATAAATCTTAGACTCATGCGGGTCAAATTCTTCATCCTCATTGGCGACAAACATTTTATACCCTGTATACAAAAGAAAGGCACCGAATCCATACAGTATCCATGAGAACCTTGCCACCAGGGCCACACCTACTGTAATAAAAATCACCCTGAACAAGATCGCCATCAGAATCCCGATCAGCAAAACCCTTGGGTAATGTTTTTCCTTTACACTGAAAGCTGTAAAGATGAGAATGAAAACAAAAATATTATCAATACTCAGGCTCCATTCCATCAGGTAGGCGCTTAAGAATTCAAAAGCCAGTTGCGGACCGGCTACGGACGTGCTGCTGTTTTCTGAAGCCAATGCCGGTGCTTCCACCCAGATAAAAACAAAGAACATCAGTGCGAGCCCTACCCAGAAAAAGGTCTGGTATAAAGCCTGTTTGATGGTAATGGTCTGATTTTTTTTACTGAGCAATCCCAGGTCAAACACCAAAGCGATGGTCAATACAATGCCGAAAACTAAATAAACGATCTGGTGGGTGCTCATGCAGGAGGTTTGATTACTAAAGATACAGTACTGGAAAACGAAAATCTAGACTTCGTATTTCTTTTTACGCCGCCATTGAAAGACTAGGCCGATCAGAATCACCAGGGCAACGGGTAAGCCGATATTGATTGCCTGCCACATATTTTTCTGTTCTTCCACTTTGGTCTTATCCAGCAGGCGTAATACAAAATCTTTATTCCTGCTCTCGAACAGGTTATTGTTGCTTACCAGATAATCCATTGAGTTGAGAAAGAACTCACGGTTGGCAAAGCGGTAATTTTCCAGCGGCAATGAACCCATGGGCAAAGGCCCAGCGGTAGAACTCACCTGGTTGGTTACAATATCCGCATCTGCTACAACAATTTGTTTGGCTTCTTTTACACCCCTGGCCAGGTAAGGCTTACCTGTTATTCTTTGAACAGAATCCAGTACTTCTTTTCCTAAACGGTTACTATAGAGTGAATGAAATTTACCTTCCAGTAGAACGGCAACAGGGATATATTTTTTATTGAAGTAGGCAAGATCTTCATCGCCTTTTACACTGTTGATCGATACGATGGCTGGTGAGCTGATCGCACGGCTGCTGCTGTCTGTTGACAGTAATATGGTTTTCCTGATATCAGGAGATTTTACAGTATCAATACTGGATGGAAAGATGGGCAATACCCTGTCCAGATTTTTTGATATCGGATTATTATCCCTCGCAGCCAGAAACGGGTAATAAGGCCAGGGGTAACGTTGCATCTTAGGGCTGCCATCTGCATTTTTCCCAATAACAATCGGAATCTTTGAACAGCTCAGGTCCTGCACAAGATCAGGATTGATACGTACGCCATATTTGAACAGGATATCATCCAGTTCCAGTCCGCGGTCAAATGCTGTGTATTCTGCCTGGCTACGCATTAAGCTGTCGAGCTCTGCATGAAGTTTATCAACGAACCAGATAATATGTCCGCCATTCATTACATACTGGTCCAGTTTCAGTTTATCTTCTTCTGTAAAAGGCTGTTTGGGTTTAACGATCATTAACGCATCGATCATAGAAGCATCCGGATAGCCTTTTTTCAGATCAAATACAGCCAAACGGTATTCATTGCGGAGGCTTTCGCCCAGATCATTCACAGTAAGGTCTATGGGTTCTCCATTGCCCACGGCATATGCAACCGTTGGTACATATTTTCTGGTGAGTTTGTCAATGGCATTGGCAAATTTATATTCCAGTAAGGCTTCTGCGGCATTACGGGTAGCTTCCACATCTTCCTGCGGGTTATCGGTGATCACATTGTACTGCTTATATACTTTACGGCTGCTGCGCAGATCAATAGCAATGGGTTTTTGCCCTTTACGAAAACTCACCAATGCTGAAGGAATGATCAGCTGGTTGGTTTCTTTTTCTGTTTTGGATGATACCACTTCACTCTGTTCAAACACCACACCCAGTTTGGCAAGACTATCGTAGAATAAAACTTTGGCTGTATCACTGGTAATATACTCGCCCGGTTTTTCAAAACTCACTTTTATATGGTTACCGGAAAGCGATTTGAATTCATCCAGCAGATCCTTGGTGGCAATGCTCAGTTTTTTATAATCAGCAGGCAATTCACCGGTAAGAAATACTTTGATAGTGATCGTACTATCTACTTCCTGTAATAATGTTTTGGTGGATGAGGTAAGGCTATATCTTTTTTCTGCAGTCAGGTCAAGACGATAAAACACCAGTGTAGACAGGTACACCAGCAGTATAAATAACCCTGTCAGAAAACCAATACCATATTTATGTTGCCAGACTTTCTGCATGAAGAATTTGATTAACGTTTACCAAGGTTTCTTTGTGTGATGAACAGGAACAGCACAATGATACCAATGAAGTAGATAAGATCCCTGCTATCCACCACTCCCCTGCTGATGCTGCGGTAATGAAAATTGATGCCGAGCATTTCAATATAATAATCCAGTCCTGCTTTAAACACCGGCAGTTTACTGAATGCATCAAACCCATTATATAAAAGGAAACAAACAAATGCCCCGGCTATAAATGCTACTACTGTGTTATTGGTAAAACTGCTGGCGCAGATCCCGATGGCGGTAAAAACCGCACCCAGCAAGATCAGCCCGATATAACTGCCGATGGTTCCGCCGATATCAATACCACCGGTAACGCTTAATTGTTGTACCGAGACAGCATACACAATGGTTGGCAGCAAAGCCGTGATCACCACCAATAATGCCCCGAAAAATTTACCCCATACAATTTGGGAAGGGGTTAAAGGCATGGTCTTTAATAATTCGAACGTGCCTGTCTTGTATTCATCAGCCAGGCTGCGCATAGTAATGGTGGGAACGAGGAATAGTAAGATCCATGGGGCCAGGTTAAAAAAGCTGCCTAAGGATGCATAGCCAAAATCAAGGATACTGGTATCGGGAAATACAAAAAGAAAGAGGCCATTCAGCAACAGAAACACTACCAATGCGATATACCCGGTAAGGCTGCTGAAAAACTGTTGCCATTCTTTTTTACAGATCATCCACATAGGCCAAAACTAACTGTTCTTAGGCAATCACCCTATGGGTGTTGGTTATTTGAAATGGTTTTATGGATTTTATCACATTTGGCATCCCATTAGAAACCTGCCGTATGAAACTAAGACTAAGCTTGCTTGTGTTCTGTCTTTTGGGTATTGGCGTATTCAGCCATGCTCAGGACAGCAAAAAAACACCTCCGCCACCACCGCCTCCGGCTAAACCTGCAAAACCCGCTGTGATCATGGGCGATGATGCCATTCCCGTAACGGTAAAGAGTAGCAAGAAAGGGCATTGGAAAGTACCTCCGCCACCACCAAAAGTTGAGGCAGTAAGATTTACGCCGCCTAAAATTGTAAAAGATATAGAAAAAGCACCGCCGCCGCCACCTCCTGCTAAACCCAAGAGCCCGATAAAGACTGATGCCCCGCCAAAGGATCCGAAGGCTTAGAACCGTCATTGCGAGGAACGAAGCAAACTGAGTTGCAAAGATTGGTGAGGTTACCAATTAAATGCAGGCTAATCTATTGTTCAGTTCACAGATCGCTTCGTTCCTCGCAATGACGGCAAAAAAAAGCCCCACAAACTGTGGGGCAAAATATCATTTTCTTAAGCCCCCTCTCAGGGGGGTTGGGGGTGGGGTTACACTGCAAAACTCTCTCCACAACCACAACTCCTGCTCGCATTCGGATTATTGAAATAAAAACCTTTTCCGTTCAGGCCATCAGAAAAATCCAGTTCGGTATTTACGAGGTATAAAAAGCTTTTCAGGTCGGTTACTACTTTAATGCCGTTATCTTCAAACACCTGGTCCATCGGCTTCACTTCATTATCAAAGTCCAGTTTGTAACTTAATCCAGAGCAACCACCGCCTACCACACCTACCCGCAGGAAATAAGAATCATCTCCCAACACACCGGCTTCTTCCATTAACTGGAGGGCTTTCTTTTTTGCTTTATCGCTTACGTAAATACTGTTTTCTGTCGCTGTCATATGATTATCGGATTTGCGGATTGCGGATTAACGGATTTCCGTTTTTGTAATTCGCTAATCCGTAATTCGTTAATACGCCAATTCTAATGGATCCTTTCTTCAAATACCAGTTCTTCGAGGCCGTTTTTCTTGCGGTAGTCGTTGATGGCTGATTTGATAGCGTCTTCTGCCAATACGGAACAGTGAATCTTTACAGGAGGCAGGTTGAGTTCTTCAACGAGGTCCATGTTATCGATCTGTACGGCCTGGTCAACGGTTTTACCCTTTAACCATTCTGTAGCCAGTGAAGAAGAAGCGATCGCTGATCCGCAACCGAAGGTTTTGAATTTTGCATCGGTGATCACACCGGTAGCATCATCCACTTCAATCTGCAGACGCATCACGTCTCCGCACTCAGGTGCACCCACCAATCCGGTACCCACATTTTTCTTCGCTTTATCCAAAGTACCTACGTTCTTAGGATTGCTATAGTGATCGATTACTTTTTCTGAATATGCCATGGTTGATAGTTTATTAGTTTACTGGTTTATTCGTTTACTGGTCCCCTTACTGTTAGCCCCCCCACAGGGGGTTGGGGTTAGTGGTGTGCCCACTCGATCTTATCAATATCCACGCCTTCTTTGAACATTTCCCAAAGCGGGCTCATTTCTCTTAGTTTTAAAACGGTTTCGCTTACAGATTTGATCGTATAATCGATCTGCTCTTCTGTGGTGAAGCGGCCTAATCCAAAACGTAAAGAACTGTGTGCAAGGTCATCCCCTAAACCCAAAGCTTTTAACACATAGCTGGGTTCGAGTGATGCAGAGGTACAGGCAGAACCGGATGATAAGGCGATGTTCTTATTAAAGCCCATCAACAAACCTTCTCCTTCCACATATTTGAAAGAAATATTGCTTACATGTGGCAAACGGTGTTCGCGGTTACCATTCACATAGGTTTCTTCTATCTGGGTTAAGGCATTCTCCAGTTTATCGCGGAGTTTGCTTAAGCGTGCTGCATCATCTGCCATTTCCAGTCTGGCGAGCTCACAGGCTTTACCAAAACCAACAATACCCGGTACATTGAGGGTACCGCTGCGCATACCTCTTTCGTGGCCGCCACCGTCCATCTGGGCAGTCACTTTTACGCGTGGGTTCTTACGGCGAACATATAAGGCACCGATCCCTTTTGGACCGTACATTTTATGGGCAGTAAACGCCATGATATCAATACCGTCTTTGTTTACATCTACGGGGATCTTTCCAATGGCCTGTGTGGCATCTGAGAAGAAAAGGATGCCGTGTTTTTTTGCGATGGTGCTGATCTCTTTCACCGGTTGTATCACACCGATCTCATTATTTGCATACATGATGGAAATAAGGATGGTAGTGGGTTTGATAGCCGCTTCCAGTTCTTTCAGATCGATCAGGCCATCGGCTTTCACTTCCAGGTAGGTAACTTCTCCGCCTGAACGTTCAATATGTTTACAGGTATCCAAAACTGCTTTGTGTTCTGTGGTACAGGTAATGATATGATTGCCCTTGCTGGCATACATTTCATAAACCCCTTTGATACCCAGGTTATCTCCTTCGGTAGCACCGGAAGTAAAGATGATCTCTTTCGGATCGGCACCGATCAGTTTGGCAACCTGCTCACGGGCATAATCCACGGCTTCTTCCGCTTCCCATCCAAAAGGGTGGTTACGGCTGGCGGCATTACCAAAATGCTCGGTAAAGTAAGGTATCATGGCTTCCAGCACACGCGGATCCATGGGCGTGGTGGCGTTATTATCCAGGTAAATCGGTAATTTCAACATATGCACTAACTATTTATAATCTCTGTTAACACAAAAGTACTGCAATAGGTTCTATAAATTTGGGCGCAAAAGCCTGTCCGGCGTGATTTTTCCTATTTCGTAAAGGACCGGGATCAAACCAAAATAACATGTTAAAGATCGAGCATATTGGCATGGCAGTAAAGGACCTTTCTGTCTCCATTCCCTTATTTGAAAAACTATTGAATACTCCCTGTTACAAGACAGAAACCGTTGATTCTGAAAACGTAAACACTGCATTTTTCCAAAAAGGAGAATCCAAGATCGAATTACTGGAAAGTACCGATCCGGATGGCGTGATCGCCCGTTTTATTGAGAAAAAGGGGGAAGGCATGCATCATATTGCTTTTGAAGTGGCCGATATCAAGGCCGAAATGGAGCGTTTGGTGAAGGAAGGTTTTGTTCTCTTGAATCCTGAACCCAAGAAGGGAGCGGATAATAAGCTGGTCTGTTTCCTTCATCCAAAGGGCACGAATGGGGTTTTGGTGGAGTTGTGCCAGGAAATAAAAAAGTCTGGAGTTTGAAGTCTGGAGTTTGGAGTTGTTCAGGCAGGCTTTATCTACTTTAATTCGACCAGTAATATTTTCCTAACCTGTTCGGCAGTAGGATTAACGGCTAATATCTTCCCTTGTCTATCAAAAAGAAAAATAGATCCGCCTGAATTACTGATATTGTATTTACTCCAGATCTGGTTTTTGTCGTCAAGATCTACCAGGTTCAACCAAGGATATTTTTCCCGTTTCAGGGCATTTTTCAGGGCACTCAGCTCTTTAAACTCCCTTGCCACACCAACTATCTGAAACCCTTTGTTCTTAAACTCTTCATATACCGGACGCATGGTTCGGGTTGCCGCTATACATGGCCCACACCATGACCCCCAAAGATCCAGCAGGGTTATTTTTCCATTGAGCAGTTTTGAGAACTGCCAGGTTTTATTGGTAAGATCCGGAGCCGTAAAATCAACAAAATCCTGACCAGGCCTGCGTAAATTCAAGCCCGCTATTTGATTGCCCATTCGTTCTGTGTATGGGTGTTCGGGAAACAATGATGCGAAGAAAGGGTATAGTTCTCTTACATTTTTCGCGATTGTTTCGTTGGCCCTTGCATCAAAATAAGTGTCCCGAAAAAGCAGATA
>CBHRAM010000016.1:0-22608 GCA_966076165.1 uncultured Chitinophagaceae bacterium | reverse complement strand
GTCAATATTGCTGTACTTGCTTTCACCCTGGATACGCTGGCTCCACAATACATCTCTTACACTCACTCTTACAGAACCTTTATTCTTCAGCACCTGTTTGCTTAACCCCAGGTTCATCATACCAAATGCTTTGATCCGGAAGATCCCTTCCACTCCTTCTGTTCTGCCAAAGCCACTTACTTCCGCTCCCCATCCTTTATTGAATTTGAACTGCTCCATCACATTGAACATACCGGTGGTAGCACCAATGGTTACTGCATCGCCATTCACAATTCCTTTGAACTCGTTGTTGTACACATTCACGTAGATATTGCTTGTCCACCATTTGGTAACCGGGAAGAACGCATTTACAGAAAGTCCATACTGGCGCTGGTTGGCAATATTGGTCTTCTTGATATAACTCTCATTCTTAGCGGTGTTCTGTTCCAGTACATCCTGGATGATATCCGTTGTTTTGGTATAGTTCAAAGTAGTGGTTAAGAAATTATTGTAGGTATGGGTTAACTCAATATTATGACTGAATTGCGGCTGCAGGTTCGGGTTACCCTGCTGGTAAGTGTACCTGTCAAGAAAGGTCACAAACGGATTCAGATCTGCATAATCCGGACGGCTGATCCTTTTACCATAATTCAACACATAGGTATTTTTGGGGTTAGCCTGGTATTGCAGGTACATAGTTGGAAACACCTGCACATAATCCCTGTTGAACACAACACCGGTAGTGATCTGGTTTCCGCTTGAATGCGTATGCTCCACACGCAAACCAAACTGACCACTTAATTTTTTGCTGAGCGGACGGCTGTAGTTCAGATAGCCTGCATTGATATTCTCTTTGTATAAGAAGTGATTGCTCCTGTTATAGTCATGTACAATACCGCCATTCTTTAAACTATCGTAGCTGGCATTGTTATCGGTTTTAACAAAGCTTGATTTCAAACCTGCTTCAAAACGCGCACCTTTCTTCAGGGGCTTCAGGTAATCCAGTTTGGCGCTGCAGATATTGATATCCTGTGGCAGTCTGCCGGTTAAAGTATCGGGCATTGCGCCGGCCAGCGGTAAACCATTGGCTCCAAAATATCCGTTGGTAACCAGTTGTGAATTGTTGGAATTGTAATGGATATAATCAATATCGGCTGTGATCTCAGATCCGGTTGTATCGATCACATGACGCATATTCAGGTTGGTACTGAAATTTTTCCAGGTCTGGTTATTATCGGATGCCGCACGTGTCTGGCTCAGTAACACATAATTCGGGTCGGATATATTGATTCCTCCTCTGCTGCTGAATTCCTGGTTGCTGTTGCTTCCGTTAAATACCACACCGAGGGTTGTTTTCTTCGATACAAAATAATCCAGGCCAATCTTGCCGCTTAACGGTTTATCATTATTCCGCAGATTATTTTCCTGGTCAAAATTTGAGGTTACTGCTTTGGTACTGTTATCAATAAATTTACGCTGGATCTGTAAGTGCTGAAAACGCTGACGGTCGGCATAACTGATATTACCAAACAGATTCACTTTTCCTGCGCGATAGTTCATATTCGCACTGGCATTGGCTTTGGGATAAACACCCTGTCCGTAACCCGCTGTTACACTTCCGTTATAGCCTACCTGTTTGTTCTTCTTGGTTTTGATATTGATGATACCTGAATTACCTGCTGCATCATATTTCGCAGGAGGATTGGTCATGATCTCTACCTGGTCTAACTGGCTGCTCTGCATATTACGGAGCATATTGGCCAGATCATTTCCTGAAAGATAGGTGGGCCTTCCGTCGATGAACACCTGTACACCCTGCTTGCCTTTTAAGCTGATATTACCATCTTTATCAACCGATACACCCGGAGATTTCTCCAATACTTCCAAAGCACTGGTTCCGGCATTGGTTACAGAAGCTTCTACATTTAAAACCGTTCTGTCGATCTTTTGCTCGATCAATGGCTTTTGAGAGACCACGGTAACTGCCCCCAATTCTTTACTGGCGGCTTTCAGTTCAATATTCTTAACCGTATAATTACTGTTGGAAGAAGAAATATCAAAAGCACTGCTGTAATATTTAGCGTGACCGATAGCCTGGATCGTAACCAGGTATTTACCCTGTTTTACGTTTTCAATCGAAAACTGACCCGACTTATCGGAAACCGCCAGTTTCACTACGGCTGAGTCTTTTGCGCGTAAAAGTCCTACAGAAGCAGATTCTACCGGTTTTTCGGCAGAAACCACTACCCCGTTCACTTTTCCGTTCACTTCTGTTTGTGCATGACTAACAAAGGAGCTGGATATCACTCCTAAAGCTGTTAGTAAGGCTGCCATTTTTTTCATTTTGTAAAATTTATGAATGATTTATTTAGTTCTGTTGTTTACTAATTACAAGTCAAAACTATGTACTGTGTTTTGCATAGTACATAGTTTTGTATTTAACGGCAAAATTGGAGGATAAATGGCAAGAGAAGCTGGCTGAAGCAGCCCGGAGAGTGTTCTAGGCTCACATAAAACAGGTCTATGTCATTGATAATCAATAAAAAAGCCGGCAAATAGCCGGCTTGGTGTAAATTATGGACAAAGAATCAGTTTGATTCTACGGGTTTATTTTTTTCAAACCATTTACCGGATTGGTAGATCAGGATCAGGCCGGCAACCACCAAAAGGCTGGAAATCAGCTCGGCCTGGGTAGGCTTGAAGGGTAAAAACTCGTACTTGGTGTTCACCCGGATCTTCTCGATAAAAAACCTTTCCAATCCGTTTAAAACCAGGTAGATCCCGAATAAACGTCCCGGAACCTTTACTTTTTTCCGTATCATCCAGAGTATTCCGAACAGGATCAGACAGACTACAATCTCATAAAAAGGGGTTGGATACACCGGAACAGGCAATTGATTACAAAAAGGGCCGGTACAACCCGGTATCGGCACTCCTTCGCCCACTACATTATGCGGGTATTGATAGGCCCAGATCCAATCCGGTAACCAGCTGAATGGTTTTGGATGTGTATTGGGAATACCCCAGTCACCATCACCACTGATCTGACAACCTACACGTCCCAGTCCATACGCCAACATCATGGTTGTGGCCATGGCATCATACAAATGAACCAGTTTTATTTTTTTGCTTTTGCAATAGAGTGTTACGGCTACGCCTGCACAGATCAATCCACCATAATACGTTAAGCCACTGAAAGAGATCAATGAACCAACAGGATCCTTTACAAAATCATTCCAGTTCTCAAGGTTGTGAAATATTTTGGCGCCTAAAAAACCAAAGAGTGCAGCGTAGATCACAATATCTCCTACCCTGTCCTGCGGCCAGATCCTAAGTGTTCTGGTCTCAGGTTTTTCCAATTTCTGTTTGTTCTTCTCCCACCACTTCAATCCAAGAAAAACCATGCCTACCAATAATCCTATCAAGGTATTGCCTTTGCCCGAAAGAATGAATGCCTGCGGGTCGTTCAGCGCATCGGGTATGGTAAAAGCGCCGATGATCTTGTATCCAAAAACAAAACCCATAATGAAATTGAGCAGCAATTCAGAGAGTGTTGCGGGTGCACCGATGGTGATGGTTTCTTCTGTATGCACGAATAAACCCTGTTGCTGTTTTCTTCTCAGCTCCAGGGTTAATACCCAGGCGCAAATGATAAAAGCAATGGCTACAAAAAAACCAAAACTGTTTACCAGTTTTAATCCTGAGAGTTCAATACCAAACAAATCTTTGAAGGCGTAGTATAGATTCGGATACATGAGGGTGGTTCTAAAATGATGCGAGTATTCTGCAATGTTACTCAGAATTCATGATACTGAATCCAATCAATCGGGTTTGCCGGGTTCCTGAAAAAAGCAAGGCTCCACATAATATGTGGAGCCATTACTTACTAACCCATCTATGAACAAAACTAAGGTAAAATCTAATTACAGAACTCATCAAAAACAGAAATCAGGTGCTGGGCGATCACTTGTGCCGGGCGACCCTCGATCTGGTGGCGTTCTACAATACTTACCAACTGGCCATCCTTAAACAGGGCAATTGCCGGGGAAGATGGCGGGTAAGGCAATAAATGGGCCCTTACCTGGTTCACGGCTTCAATATCAAAGCCCGCAAAACTGGTGGTTAACCTGTCGGGACGCTTGCTGGCGTTATTCACGGCCATTAAAACACCTGGTCTGCAACTACCTGCTGCACAACCACATACGGAGTTTATCACAACTAAAGTGGTGCCTTCTTTTTGCAAAGTCTCATCTACTTCTATTGCTGAAACCATCTCGTCAAAACCGCCGTCTGTTAACTCGGCTTTCATCGGTAATACTATCTCTGCTGGATACATAATCTGATTGCTTTTAATTAGAACACAAAATTACGACAAAAGTTGAAACATCGGAGGATCGCTAATTAACAGTCATAATGGCTGTCGTATTTTCCAAATAGCGCCAATATGGCATTATTTAAATTGGTTTCAAGTCATTTTGTTACCCATAAAGGCCATTTTTCGGGATGGTACACCCTTTGAGAAATTGTATTCAGTAAACTTTTTAAAAACATAAAACATACCACTATGACATTCGTAAAAAACACCCCGGTTCATTTCGGAAATCTCTTTGATGAATTGTTTAACCAGATCCCAGCCAATTGGGGTAGGGATGTGCAGAACACCTTCAGTTCCGTGCCTGCCAATATTCATGAAACCAAAGAAGGGTATCATGTTGAATTGAGTGCGCCGGGCCGCAATAAAGAAGATTTTAAAGTGAACCTCGAGAATGGTCTCCTCACCATCAGTTTTGAAAAAAATGAAGAAACTGAGAATAAGGATTACAAGACCATCCGCAAAGAATTTACACACCGCAGCTTCAAAAGAAGCTTCAGTCTGGATGAAAAGATCAATACTTCCGGTATTCAGGCAAAGTATGAAAACGGTATCTTAAAAGTGTACCTGCCTAAAAAAGAAGAAGTAGTTGTAAACCCACAACAGATCAGCATCCAGTAAACTATTCAAGAATCTGTTTCATAACAGTTGGTTTTGGTTTCGCCCCGTATTTTCATACGGGGCTTCTTTTTGTAATTTTTTGTATTTGAGGGTAATATTTTGCTACAAATGACTACTTATGCAAAAAGCTTTTGCATGAAAAGGATCCTGGCCTGGGTTTTATTTATTTTTTTGGGAACCGGGCAGCTGCCTGCACAAAATCCTCCCTCTTCTTTGCTATGGGAGATCAGCGGCAATGGGTTAACCCAACCCTCCTATCTCTTTGGCACGTTTCACATGATGTGCAAGGGTGATTTTGTGATCTCCGAAGTGCTGGAGAAAAAAATAAAAGCCACAAAACAATTCTACGGCGAGCTGAAAATGGACGATCCCCAGATGCAGACAAAGCTGATGGCAAAAATGATGATGCAGGGCAAGACTTTGCAGGGAATGTTTCCGGAACCGGACTATAAAAAGATCAGTGCTTCTTTTCAAACCATCACGGGTTTTCCTTTATTGGCATTTGATAATTTCAAACCTTTTTTTGCGCTCAGTATGCTGGCATTAAAAAGTATCAGTTGTGCCGAAACCGTGCAGCCGGAAACGGAATTGATGGCTATTGCCCAAAAAAATCAATTACCCGTACTCGGCCTAGAGACCATTGATGATCAGATGGCAGCGATCGATAAAGAACCGCTTGATTCGCAGGTGAATTCCCTGGCCAAAACGGTGATGAATTTTGACAGTGTGAAGAATGAGATGATCCGGATGAGTACCGTGTATAAGAGCCGTAATATTGATTCCTTATATGCTTTTATGAAAAGCGCCGGCATGGATGGAAATATACAAAGGGACCTGTTGAACAACCGTAACCAGCAATGGGCGCCACTGATCAGCAGGATCATTAAAAAAGATCCCGGCTTTTTTGCAGTAGGTGCCGGACACCTGGGCGGGCCTGAAGGGGTGATCAGTTTATTAAGAAAACAAGGTTATACAGTAAAACCCATATTGTTCTAAGGCCCTATGGCATCAGAAAAGGAATTTATATCATTATTGAACCAGCACCAGAAGATCGTGTACAAGGTATGTAACCTGTATATGGATCGGCATGCTGACCGTGAGGACCTTTTCCAGGAGATCACTTTACAGGCATGGAAAGCCTATGGTAATTTCAGAGGGGATGCGAAATTTTCTACCTGGCTCTACCGTGTGGCATTGAACACGGCCATTACTTACTTCAGAAAGGAAAAGAAAAAACCAGAGATCTTCTCTACGGATATCATCCCCGAACAACAGGAAGAACGAGATTCTTTGATCGAAGAGCAGGTGAAAGCCATGTATGCCGCGATTGGAGACCTGTCCAAGATCGATAAAGCGATCATTATGTTATACCTCGAAGATTATAGTTATGCAGACATAGGTGAAATGATGGGTATCACAGCCAATAATGTGGCGGTGAAAATGAGCCGTATCAAAATAAAACTGAAAGAGGAAACACAAAAACAATTAGCTACCAATTAAAGTGTGTATTTATGGAACTTGACGAGCTAAAATCATTGATCAATCACAAACTGTCTACCGACCATACCACCCGGTCAGCAGAAGATATTGCTGCCCTGCTTACCAAAAGGACGGGCTCTGTGATCGATAAATTAAAACGAAGCCTCCGGATCGAAATCATTTCCTGTCTGGTAGTGATCGCATTATTTTTTTACTTAGGTTTTGCAGGTGGCTACCGTTCCCTGCAGATCTATTTTTCAGTTTTCGGGGTGCTGTCTTTTGTTTTTTTAGGGTTCATCATTTATTTACTTCGCCGCACGATACAGTTAAGTGCTACTACCCTTCCGGTAAAAAGCAACCTGCAAACCATTGTCGATATCATTCAGGAATTCAGCAGACGATATTTTCAGTTCAGTATGGCACTGATCCCTGTTTGTCTTACGTTTTCTTTTATCCTGGGTTATAACGAGCCCCAACCCATTCCTGAAGTAGACCGGGTTGCAAAAAATCTTTTCTCTGCTAAATGGCAGGTATTTGTATTCGCTGGAGTATATGTGATCGCTCTAAGCGTTGGTGTTTATTATTTCACTAAATGGTACCTGAGAAAGCTCTATGGCCGTTATATCGACGAACTGAAAGAATGTATCAGGGAACTGGGAGAAGAATAGTTATTCGCAGGGTTGTTTTCTTCTGGTATCAATCAGGTATTGGATCTTCCATTGCCCGTTGATCCTCACCAACTGGAAAGAGTTAACACCGCAATGACTGAACTGGCCATTCAGATAAAATTTATAAGGTGTCCATGCAGTAGCCAAGGGCCCATCTATTTTTACCATATCAAAACTGATCCTTTCATCTGCCGCATTTTTGGGCATATATGCGATCACCTTTGCAAAATCAGCAACTTTCTCAGTCTTTATCAGATTGTTTCCGTTCTTATCCCTGGTTATTGTTTGCATGATGGCACTATCCGCAAAACAATCCAGGATCGACTGGCTATCACTGCCTTTCATCGCTGCAAACAGTTTACCGATGGTTGTCTTTACAGAATCAACCGGTGTTTGCGCCATCGTGTATGATGCCGAGATGAGCAGAATGGCAAAGGAGAATAATGCTTTTTGCATCGGAAGAATTTGTTTAAAAATAAGATAGAAAAAACAAAAATGTTGTTAAGCCCTCTGTAATTCGATAATTTGTAGATAATTACGGATCGTTGTCAACCGGTGCATGTATGAATTGGACAGAGGCTATCCTCAAAATTTCTTTACTCATTGTATTCTATACTTTTCTGGGTTATGGGATCCTGCTATACCTGTTGGTTCTGGTGAAACGTTTTTTCAGGCCGGCTGATAAACAGTTGACGGAAGATTTTGAGCCTGCTATCACCCTGGTCATTCCTTGTTTTAATGAAGCAGCGGTCATCGAAAAGAAAATTGCCAATTGTCTTGCGCTGGAGTATCCTTCCAATAAACTAACGATCCTGTTTATTACGGATGGGTCTACTGATCATTCTGCAGCATTGCTGGCACCATACACAGGGATCCGTTTATTACACGATGACCGGCGTGCAGGAAAAGCTTCTGCAGAGAACCGGGCCATGCAATTTGTACAAACACCGGTTGTGGTTTTTTCTGATGCGAATGCAATGCTGAATACAGCAGCCCTTCGTTATATGGTGAAACATTTTGCTGATGAAAGGACCGGCTCTGTATCCGGCGAAAAAAGGATCCTGCGGGATATTGCTGACCAGGCAAGTACCGCCGGAGAAGGTATGTACTGGCAATACGAATCGCTGTTAAAGAAACTGGACGCTGAATTCAACAGTGCCGTTGGTGCTGCGGGCGAGCTGGTGGCTTTCCGTACATCCTTGTATGAGCCACTGCCGGAAGATACGCTGGTAGATGATTTTATGCAGTCGATGCAGATCGCTGCCAAAGGGTACCGCATTGTTTATGAGCCCGGGGCTATTGCACTTGAAACGGCTTCTCTGAATGTGAAAGAAGAACTGAAAAGAAAGATCCGGATCTCCGCCGGCAACTGGCAGGCGATCAAAAGATTATCCGGCAAACTGCAGATCACGAAAACACCTGTATTGTTCTTTCAATACCTCTCGCATAAAGTATTGCGCTGGGCAATAGCTCCTTTTTTACTGATCCTGATTTTTCTTCTTACGGTTCCCTTGGCGCTGCAGGGAGATTGGTTTTATGAAAGGTTATTTTATGCACAGTTGGCTTTTTATGCATTGGCCATTTGGGGGTATCTCTTTCAAAACAGGCGCACGCGTTTTAGCGTATTCTTCATCCCCTATTATTTCTGTGTGATGAACTACGCATCGATAGCCGGACTTATCAAATATCTTTCCGGTAAACAAAGCGCCAACTGGGAAAAAGCAAAGCGTAAATCATAAAAAAACTGCGCCCTTGCGCCTCTGCGAGAAATTTTCACGCAAAGACGCAAAGGCGCAGTAAAGAAATCGGGATATATAAATTACCTCAGGTAACCGAGGATCTTCAACATACTCTGTGCAGATTGTTCTTTTGCATACACCCAATCGATCATCTTGCCATTCTTATCCTGTTCAACGATCACATGTTTAGGTGAAGGAATTAAGCAGTGCTTGATTCCCCCATATCCACTGATCTGGTCCTGGTAAGCACCGGTATGAAAGAAGCCTACATAGAGAGGTTCTTTATTATCAACGGCATCTTTCGGATCGGGGGAAGATATTTTGGGAAGGAATACTTCATTGATATGTTCTTCTGAATCGTAATAATCATGACTGTCGCAGGTAATACCACCCAACACTACCCGATGGTATTCATTGTCCCACTTATTCACCGGCAGCATCAGGAATTTTTCACCAATACCCCAGGTATCCGGCAATGTGGTGATGAAGGATGAATCGATCATATACCAGCACTCGCGGTCGTTCTGGATCTTTTGTCCGATCACACTGTAAATATGCGCCATGCTTTCGCCTACGGTAAAACTGCCAAACTCTGTATAGATATTCGGCATCGGTACTTTTGCTTTCTTACAGGCTTTCTTGATATTGCTCACGATCTCGTTGATCATGAACTGGTAATCATATTCAAAACCTAAAGAGTGCTTGATCGGGAAACCGCCGCCGATATTGATCGAATCCAGTTCCGGACAGATTTTTTTCAGCTGGCAATATAAGTTGATGATCTTGTTCAGCTCCGACCAGTAATAGATATCATCCTTGATACCCTTGTTCAAAAAGATATGGAGCATCTTTAATTGAAACTTGTCTTCATAACCTTCGATCTCATCCACATAAAACTCAAGGATATCTTTGGCGCGGATCCCTAAGCGGGAAGTATAGAAAGGAAAATTCGGCTCTTCTTCTGCAGCCACACGGATGCCCAAACGGAAAGGCACTTTGGCACTGCGCTTATACGCCTGTAACTCTTCTTTATTATCAAGTATCGGAACTACGTTCTTGAATCCGCTGTTGATCAGTTTGGAGATCCGGGATGTGTAATTCTTTTGCTTATATCCGTTACAGATGATATAGGTATCCTTGTTGATCTTTCTGCGCTGGTATAAGCGGTTGATGATCTCAATATCGTAAGCATAGGAAGTTTCTAAATGAATATTATGCTTCAATGCTTCCTCTACAATAAATGAGAAGTGCGAACTCTTGGTGCAATAACAATAAAAATATTCACCCTCATACTTGTGTTTCTTAAATGCGGCTTCAAACATCTTCTTCGCCTTGTTGATCTGCATCCCGATCTTGGGCAGATAAGTCAGCTTTAAGGGTGTGCCGTATTTATCGATCAGTGATTTCAGGTCAACTCCGTTAAACTCGAGGTAGCCTTCCTCATTCTGGTCAAAGCCCTCCTGTGGAAAATGGAAAGTCTGGTTAACCAGCGAAGTGTAGGTATTATTCATTGATGGGTCAGATATTAACTGTTAGCAGAATCGTTAGAATTTTGACTGCACAAAAATAGTTGTTTGTACAGTTCGCAGAATAAAAAAACCGGAAGTATAGAATACCTCCGGTTCAACGATATATAAGCGGGTAAAGCTATTTTACAGAGTTTACCAATGCTTTGAAACTGGCAGGCTCGTTCATAGCCAGGTCAGCCAGCACCTTACGGTTCAGGTCGATACCTTTTACACTCAGTTTATTGATAAACTGGCTGTAGGTCATACCTTCTTCCCTTACGGCTGCATTGATACGTGCGATCCACAACTGGCGGTATTCGCGTTTTTTCAACTTACGGCCAACATAGCTGTAAGTCATACCTTTTTCTACAATGTTTTTGGCAACGGTATATACGTTTTTACGCTTACCATAAAAGCCTTTGGCTTGTTTCAGGATCCTCTTTCTCCTGGCCCTTGATGCTACTGCATTTACTGAACGTGGCATACTATAATTTTTTTGAAGTCAGCAGACTGACTGATTTGTAATTGGATGATTTGATACCGGGATTACCCTTTTAAACGTAATAAACGTAAAACGAAATCTTTGTTGGTAGAACCTACCACACCTTTCTGGCGCATAGCTCTTTTACGTTTTTTTGATTTCTTGGTCAGAATGTGACGTTTGAAAGCTTTCTGGAAGGTGATCTCTCCGGTACCGGTCACCTTGAAGCGCTTCTTGGCGCTGGAGTTTGTTTTAACCTTAGGCATATAAAAATAATCTTATAAAGATTACACCCTGCCGGCGGCCCCGAACAGACGGGACACTTGTTGAGCCATACGGGAAATGGGCTGCAAAGGTAAGGGGAAGGAACTAAATATCAATGAGATAGAGGAGGAAATTAAAAATTAGAAATTAAAAATTAATAATTAATGCACTTACACATTAAACTAATTTTTAATTTCTAATTTTTAATTCTTAATTATACTAAGATGTTGCTTTCTTCTTGCTTCCCGTTTTCGGGGTAAATATGGCGAACATTCGCTTGCCTTCCAGTTTGGGCATGCTTTCCAGTACCCCGGCTTCGGCCAGTCTTTCGGCGAATTTTAATAAGAGCAATTGTCCACGGTCCTGGAACATGATGGCACGTCCTTTGAACTGTACGTAGGCTTTTACTTTATTACCGTCTTTCAGGAAGTTTTCAGCGTGTTTGGCTTTGAAATTAAAGTCATGGTCATCCGTTCCAGGCGTAAAGCGGATCTCTTTCACCTCGCTTTGCTTGGAATTGGCCTTCATTTCCTTTTCCTTCTTCTTCTTTTCGTAGAGGAATTTCTTGTAATCGATCACCTTACAAACGGGAGGATCGGCTGTAGGAGAAATTTCTACCAGGTCCAATTCCTGTTCTTTGGCAATTTTGAGTGCTTCTGAAGTAGGATAAACGCCAACAGTAACATTGTCGCCTACCAACCTAACCTGTAATGCCCGGATTCTTTCGTTGATACGATGTTCAGGCTCCGGTTGCCTGTTAAACCTGGGGTTAAACCTTCCGCCCCCTCTTGGTGGTAATGCCATTAAAACTTGTTTAGTGAATAATTATTGGTAAAGATATACATAAACAGACTATTCGCCTGATTTACGGTTTGCTATTTCGTCCTGAATATTCGCAATAAACGTGCTTACTTCCAGTGTTCCTATGTCGCCCTTGCCCTGCCGGCGAACGGAAACCTTGTTTTCGTTCATCTCTTTCTCTCCCACTACCAGCATATAAGGCACTTTCAACAACTCGGTATCGCGGATCTTTTTGCCGATCTTTTCCTGGCGGTCGTCCACTTCTACCCTAACACCTGCTTTACGCAATTGTTTGCGCAGGTCTTCGGCATAATCCATGAACTTATCACTGATCGGGAGGATCTTAACCTGTAAAGGAGCCAGCCATACAGGGAATTTACCTGCATAATGCTCGAGCAGGAAGCCGATAAACCTTTCATGTGTACCTAATGGCGCACGGTGAATGATCAACGGGGTTTCCGGGGCATTGTCTTTATTGGTAAAAGAAAGATTGAAACGGCGGCCCTGGGCAAAATCCACCTGGTTGGTAGCGAGGGTAAACTCACGGCCAATGGTACTCCAGATCTGAACATCGATCTTGGGCCCGTAGAAAGCGCCTTCATCCTGTACTTCCACAAACGGGGTGCCGGCTTCTATCAATACCTGGCGAACCATTTGCTCTGTTTCGAGCCATAATTCCGGCTCATTGATATATTTCTGTCCCAGCTTAGCCGGATCATGTAAACTCAAGCGCATCACATATTTATCGATCCCGAAGATCTCAAAATACTTCAGGTACATATCGTTCACCGCTTTGAACTCCTGTGCAAACTGTTCTTTGGTACAATAGATATGCGCATCGTTCATGTGCAGGCAACGTACACGCATCAGACCAAATAGCTCACCGCTCTGTTCGTAACGGTAACAGGTTCCATATTCAGCCAAACGGTATGGAAGATCCTTATAGCTTTTCTGCTCCGCATCAAAGATCTTATGGTGGTGCGGGCAGTTCATGGCTTTCAGGTAGTATTTGGTTCCGTCCAGTTCCATGGGCGGGAACATACTGTCCTGGTAATACGGCAAATGACCGCTGGTGATATATAAATTCTCTTTCGCAATATGCGGGGTTACCACACGCTTGTAGCCGGCATCTTCTTCTGTTTCTTTTGCCAGTTTTTCCAGTTCTTCAATAATGATACTGCCATTGGGCATCCAGAGAATCAGTCCCGGACCGATATCTTCATCCATGGTAAAGATGCTGAGTTCTTTTCCCAGTTTACGGTGGTCGCGTTTCTTGGCTTCTTCCAGCATCAATACATATTCGTCCAGTTCTTTCTGGCTGGGAAAGGTTACCCCATAAACACGGGTAAGCATTTTATTCTTCTCATTCCCTTTCCAGTAAGCACCTGCAATGCTGGTGAGCTTGATCGCTTTGATAAAACCGGTGTTGGGAATATGTGGCCCGCGGCAGAGATCCGTAAAACCACCTTGTGTATAGAAAGTGATCTCTCCATCTGTGAGGTTTCCCAGCAGATCGAGTTTGTATTCATCTCCTTTATCCGCAAAATATTTTACAGCTTCCTCCTTAGGAATTTCCTTGCGGATATAGCTATTGGCCTGTTTGGCCAGTTCATTCATCTTTTTCTCAAGGATCAGCAGGTCTTCTTCACTCATTTTACGGTCGCCCAGATCCATATCATAATAGAAACCCTTATCCAATGCCGGCCCTACCCAGAATTTTACACCAGGGTATAAAGACTCAACAGCTTCAGCCATGAGGTGGGCAGAAGAATGCCAGAACGTATTTTGTCCTTCGGGATCATTCCAGGTCAACAGTTTTAACGCCGCATCTGCCGTAATCGGTCGCGTGGCATCCCACACCTGTCCGTTTACACTGGCAGCTAATACTTTTTTGGCCAATCCTTCGCTGATAGATTTGGCAATCTCTAACGCAGTAATGCCGGTCTCATACTGTCTTACTGCTCCATCCGGAAAACTAATATTGATCATGTTCTTATAAATCGACCTTTTATTAAGGTTGGCAAAGTTACAAAATCAGAAGCAGACTAAAACCTCCCTGTCACACTATTTAGGGCTAAACCTTAACGGTTCTTTATCAACGCTTACATTATATTGCAATTCAGATTTTGTCTATGAGATTGAATTTTATCCTTTTCATTCTTTTATTGGTTGGAATTACCGCGGATGCCCAGAAACTTACCGGGATCTGGCGGGGCTATTTCAGTTCCACAAGCGGCCTGTACAGCCAGGGTGTACGGGAAGAGAATTATAAATACGAGATCCAGATCGACCAGCAATCCAATAATGGTGTGAGGGGGGTTACTTACTCGTATAAGACCACCGTTTTTTATGGCAAGGCAGAGATCAGCGGTATTTATAATGCGGGCAACAAAAGCCTGATCATTAAGGAAGGCAAACTGGTTGACCTCAAGATCGGTGATAAGAGTGAACCCTGTCTGATGACCTGCTACCTGGATTATTCCAAGATCGGTAAGCTGGAAGTACTGGAAGGAACCTTTATTTCGATCAATGTAAAGGACAAGGGAGATTGCGGCAGTGGTAAAGTATACCTTGAGCGGGTAACTACTTCTGATTTTAAGAAAGAAGATTTTCTGCTGAAGAAAAAGAATGATGATACGGTAAAAGCCAAACCGCCTGCCCCGGCAGATCAAAAAGCTCCAGGCCGCATCATTTTGCCGCCTGTTACCAAACCCGGCACCAAAGATAACCTGACTGCCAAAGCCGTTCCGTTGAAACCGGCCACACCGCAACCGCAGAAACCTGCTGTGGTTGTACCCAATATAAAACCACCGGTAACCAAAAAACCTGTTGATAAACCTGTTGCCAAAAATAAACCTGCAGTCAAAGAAGATAAACCGGTTACCCTTAGTAAACCCGTTGAAAGAGTTCCGGAAGAAAGTGTGAACACAAAGAAAAAAGATGTGGGAGAATCTCAGGAAACAGAAGTGACTACCCAAAAGATCCAGATACCAAAAGTATTGTTGGAAAGAGAGAATAATCTGGTAAAAACGATAACTACCAACGAAGAGAATGTAGTGATCTATCTATGGGATAACGGGACGATAGACAACGATACCATTTCTGTATACCATAATAACAAACTGGTAGTAAGTAATGGCAGACTGAGTAATACTCCTATCGTGATCAGGATCAAATGCAGTAAATCAGATAACCGGCATGAAATTATTGTAGTTGCAGAGAACCTCGGGGATATTCCTCCCAATACCGCTATGATGGTGATCAATCCACAATCGGGTAATAAGGAGCGGCATGAGATATTTCTTTCTTCCACAGAGCAGCGTAATGCGAAAGTGATCATTAATTATGTTCCGAAGGAATAGGCCATATCTGCAGAATTATTTTTGAAACACATAGGCGCATAGAAAAGCCAGAGGGCAGATAGTATTTGAGATATTATCTGCCCTTCTTCTTAACCTATGAATCTTTGTGTTTCAAAACTAAAAATGTTACACTTAGAACCTTACATTCCAGGTAACCGATGGAATGATCGGGAATAAGGAAACCTGTTTGGCGGTTACTTTCAACGTGCCTTGTGTAGCAGTTCCTTCCTGATCATAATAAATAAAATACGGGTTCATCCGGCTATAGAGGTTATAGATACTGAACACCCAGTTACTGGTATATTTTCTGATTTTTTTGGGTGTGGGTGTATAAGTCGCCGCAACATCCAACCTATGGTAATCTTTCATCCGGTAAGCATTGATGCGGCTGTATTCCTGGGTTAATACACCACTTACAAAATAGAAACGTTCCGGTAAAGAGGTCGCATTTCCTGTGCTGAAGACAAACACGGATGATAATTTCCATTTTTTATTCAGCTCATAACTTCCCACTACGGAAAGATCATGCCTGCGGTCGTAACGGCTGGGGTATTTCTGGCCAAAATTCAGATCGGGAAACTGGCGCCATGTCCAGCTGAGTGTATATCCTATCCATCCGGTAAACCTTCCTTTTACTTTATTGATAAAAAATTCCGCTCCGTAACTCCATCCTTTCCCAAAAACAAATTCCTCTTCCGGATCTTTTATGGAGGGTGTATATCCTTCGCGGTATTCGATCTGATTTTCCATGGTCTTATAATAGGCTTCCACAGAAGTTTCATACATGCCTTCTTTGAAATTCTTGAAATACCCCAAAGCATATTGCCAGCTTAATTGCGGTTTTACCCGGATGGTACTGGGTACCCATAGATCCGTTGGCAAAGTAGTACCCGCATTGGTAACAAGGTGTATGTATTGAAGGTTTCGGGTAATGGCTGCTTTGAAAGATTCATTATCACTGATCGCATAACGTAGGGTGGCCCGGGGTTCAAAACCGCCATAGGTTTTTACATTTTGTCCGGGGCCATACTGCACACTGTCTGTTTTATTCCCATTGGCATCTCTTTTGTACAAAGTGTATCTTCCCACCTGCTGAAAAACGCTGTAACGTATACCGGCGTTCAGTTTCAGCCGGTTGCTCAGCTCCCAGTCATCCTGCAGATATACAGAATACTCATTGGCATATTTTTTTGTGGCATTATTGGGTTGAAAAATCAGGCTGTCCTGGTTACCACTCAATACATTGGGCAGAAATGTATGGAAAGTATATTGTACACCGAACTTCAATTTATGCTCCGGGGCTGGATAAAAATCGATATCGGTTTTGGCTGTCAGGTCTTTGATACCCGATGAAAGGTTCAGGTGAAAATTATTCTGCGTACCATCCAGCGAAAAGCGGTAGTCATTGTACACCAGCGTTGTATTGGCGAACAGTTTTTTATTAAAGATATGGTTCCAGCGGAGTGTAGCGGTGGAGTTGCCCCATGGGATCTCTGTTTGAAAAGATCGTTTACTGTTATTGAAATTGAATTTATCCCTCCCGAAATAACCACTCAGGTATAAACGGTCTTTTTCTGAGAACTGGTAATTCATTTTCGCATTCAGGTCGTAGAAATAATAACCTGAGCCATAGTATTCACTGCTTTTTTTGATAAAGGGTTTGGTGAGGGCATCTATATAGGTTCTTCTGGCAGAGATCATATAAGAAGCTTTGTTCTTCTTCAGTGGGCCCTGTATGGAAAAACGGGAAGCGATCAGACCGATACCTGCATCGATCTGTGTTTTGTTCTGGTTACCTTCTTTCATGGCAATATCCACCACAGAAGATAAACGGCCGCCGTATTGGGCAGGCATCCCCCCTTTGATCAGGGTTACATTTTTGATCGCATCAGAATTGAAAACAGAAAAGAAACCGAATAAATGGCCGGTATTGTACACCACTGCATCATCCAGTAGGATCAGGTTTTGATCAGGCCCGCCGCCACGTACATAAAAACCGGCATTGCCTTCTCCCCCGTTTCTCACACCCGGTAATAATTGCAATGTTTTGAGGATATCCACTTCACCTAAAAATGCAGGTAAAGCTTTGGCAGTGTTGACACTCAATTCAAATTTACCCATCTGGGCGGCTTTCACATTATTATCCCGCTTTCTTCCTGTCACTGTAACATTGGTCAGGTTATAGGCATAAGGAACCAGTAAAATATTCTCGTGAATATTATCCGAAAGATTAATGGTGAATTCCTTTGCCTGGTAGCCGATAAAAGAACAGAGAACTTTGTAACTGCCTTTTGTGAGTGTGATCGAAAAGAATCCATATTGGTTACTGACCGTGCTTTTACCGGCATCTCCCATTTTCAGGTTGGCACCGATCAGGGTCTCGCCGCTAAGTGAATCCTTGATATAGCCATTCCAGGTAAACTTATCCTGGGCATGAAGCGATTGTGCAAATGCAAATAAGAAAAGCGACAGTAATAATTTCTTCATAATCGTAGAAAACAAAAAACCTTCTGTAAAGTTGGCCAAGGATCTTAATGGCCTGTTTATTTTTTCTGTCTGAAATCGATGGAATCCAGCACAGATCCGCAATTGAGCTGTTTTTTAGGGATATAAGGATTTCTGATCTCTTTTGTATCGCTCAACCAGTTAGCCCCCTGGTCGCTGAAAGCTTCTGCACAATACATATGATAAATAACGGCACCCCTGTATTGTATAGTGCGGGTCAGGTCAAACAATTGTTCGCTCAGGATCTGAAAGGATTTGCGCTTCCCATCCAGTGTGTTTTCTCCCGTCAACCCTTTTAATTCTGCACTGATCCCCAGCGAATAGGTTTTTGCCGTCTCGATCAGGCTGGAATCGGCTTTTAACTCACCTAAAGCCAGGCTGTCTGCCGAAACCATCATGGCCCTGGCAGATTGATTCAGGGATAAGGTATCCTTTTCTGCGATAAGCGCTTCTTTCAAGCTGAAATAATCCGTCAATAACTGGCTAAATGAGCGGTTAAATGCGTCAGAACCCTCGCCCATGGCCAATAAGGAAGATATGGGCTTGTCCGTTTTCCCTGGCTGGTCGGCCGTACCACAGGCGGATAACCCGATGAAAGCCATATAGAGCAAAACACTGCGCATAGAAAAAATTTAGCCATAAAATTAAAGCAAATTGAATTGGGAGCAGTTTGCATTTACCTTTGCCGACTTAAACAGAAGAACCGAGATGCTTTTAGGATTGCAAAATGTAACATTTGAGTTTGGTGCAAGGGTGATTGTGGAAGATGCCACCTGGCATATACAACCCGGCGACCGGGTAGGCTTAGTGGGCTATAATGGAACCGGCAAATCCACGCTGTTAAAGGTTTTGGTGGGAGAATACACCCCATCGAGAGGCAGTGTGGAAAAGAGTAAGGAAACCACCATCGGTTATCTGCACCAGGACCTTTTGAGCTTTGATACCAATGATAATATCACAGAAGTAGCTTTAGGTGCTTTTGAAAGGATCCGCCAGCTGGAGAAGGAAATTGAACAACTGGGGCATGATCTGGAGAAAGATTCTGAAAATGAGGAACTGCTCATCAAATACACCGATGCCCTGCATGAACTGGATGTATTGGATGGGTATAATATTCACCACAAAGCGGAAGAAGTGTTACATGGACTAGGCTTCAGCAATGAAGACCTGGAAAGGCCATATAAAGAATTCAGCGGAGGATGGCGCATGCGTGTGCTGCTGGCTAAAATGATCCTGCAACAGCCCGATGTGTTGCTGATGGATGAACCGACCAACCACCTTGACCTTCCTTCCATCGAATGGCTGGAGAAATACCTGTTGCATTATAAAGGCAGTGTGGTGATCGTGAGTCACGATAAATTCTTTTTGAACCGGATGGTAAATAAGATCGTTGAAGTGTATCAGCAACAGATCCATATCTATTCGGGCGATTATGAGTATTATGAGCAGGAAAAGCTGGTGAGAATTGATATGCAGCAGAAAGCTTTTGAGAACCAGCAGGATTATATACGCCAGCAGGAAAGATTCATCGAACGTTTTAAAGCCAAAGCCAGTAAGGCCGCACAGGCACAGAGTGTGCAGAAACGGCTGGATAAGATCGATAAGATCGAAGATGTAAAACTGGAACGCCCTGACCTGCGCATCAATTTCCAATTGGAGAAAGTACCGGGTAAGGTTTTGGTAACCTTGAAAGATGCCAGTAAAAATTTCGGTAACCTGAAAATTGTTGAGAACGCAGTTGCCGAGATCGAACGTGGTGATAAGATCGCATTGATCGGTGCGAATGGTAAGGGTAAATCTACCGTATTACGTATGATCGCCGGTACAGAACCGTTTACGGGTGGTGAGAGGGTTTGGGGACATAATGTAGAAGAAAGTTTCTATGCCCAGCACCAACTGGAAGCATTGACATTGGGCAATACTTTATTGGAAGAGTTACAATCGGCCGGAAGTAAAAAGACGGATGTGGAACTGCGTGCTTTATTGGGCTCCTTTCTGTTCAGTGGCGATGATGTAGATAAAAAGATCAAAGTATTAAGTGGTGGTGAGAAAGCAAGGGTGGCATTGGCCAAGACCATTGTGAGTAAGGCCAATTTCCTGATCTTGGATGAGCCTACCAACCACCTGGATATGCACTCTGTGGAATTACTGGCAGAAGCGCTGAACAAATATGAGGGAAGCACGATCCTGGTAAGCCACGACCGTTATTTTATCTCCAAAACAGCCAATAAGATCTGGGAGATCGTAGACCATAAGATCAAAGAATTCAAGGGTACTTATAAGGAATATGTAGAGTGGAATGAACGGATGGCCAAGATCGCGGCTGAAAAGCAGAAACTGGGTTTTGTGGAAGCAAAAACCGAAGCAGCCCTACAGCCCGCAGTAAAAGCGGAAGCTCCTGCACCCAAGCCACAGCCTCAGAACAATACCATCATCAATAAAGAGTTGCAGAAGGAATTACAAAAAGAACAACGCAGATTAAGTAACCTGGAAACACAGATCAGCAAGGCCAAAGAAGAGGAACAAAGGCTGGCGGATGCATTAGGTGATCCGGCTAACTATTCCGACCGGAACAAATTTGTGGCCATTGAAGCTGATTATAAAAAAGCAAAGACCAATCGTGAGGCTCTGGATAAAGAGTATGAGCAGGTTTTTGAGAAAGTGATGGAACTCGAATCAAGATCTTAAGCTACCCCCTGCCCTTCTCTGTTTTATAGAATGAGAAGATATCAGGGGGAGTTAACTGATCATCACGGCTTTAACAAAATCGCTTACCAGGTAACTGATCAATTTTCCCGTGCTGTGATTGGTTCTTCCGTCGGATAATTTTACGGCGCCTTCACTGATATGCAGGTAGGCGGCTTTACTGTCTGCTGCTGCAAAACTTACATATTGCCTGGCCTGGTTGGAAGTGATCCCTACCGGACTTGACGCACTGCTTAAAGCATTCTCTACCACATCCAGATCCAGTTCAATCCCGCAAAGCGTATCTTCTGTAAACGAAGTGGCATGGCCAACGGCCTGTAAGAACGTGCGTTTTTCGTGCACAAAAATATCTTCGTAGGTGATGCAGTCGATGAAAGGATTGTTAACCATATCCATCCATACATTTTGTGGCAGGTAGTTTTCATGGAGTCCCACCACACAATACTTTTCAAGGTACCCATCTGCTTCTGCATAGCTGAACCCGTTACCACTGTGCCTTCCCTCCATGGGCCTGAAATCGGCATGGGCATCGAGATTGATGGCATTGATCTGGGCGATGGGTATGATACCCGCTTTATAAAAACCTTTGGCGGCACCTTTGATACAGGGATAGGAATTATTATGTCCCCCGCCGATCACGATCGGGATCTTTTTATTTTGGGTGATGATATGGATCAGTTGCTCTACTTCATCATCAATGGTATTCACGGCATGGCGATAGGCAGCCAGCCGCTCATCAAAATCATGTGCATTCTTTTCGATCAGTTGCTCAATATCAGAAAAATCAAAATGGCCAAGCAGCAGGATATTACTTCCTTCTAAAAAATCATTGCTCTGTGTATTCAGAAAGGCCTGCAAAAAAGCAAGCCAGGCAGAATCTGCACCACCTATGCCCATATTGGCTTTTACACCGATATCTTCCGGTATACCCAATAACACAAAACCTGCATTGGATTGTTGTAAAGACTGTTCAAGTGCGTTGGGATCTGCCAGGACCTGTATCCTTTCGCCAAGCTTGGTCTCAAAACGACGGATACGTGTTTGAGAGAGAACATCTTTTTTGGTATAGTACCTGAAATGGTTCATATGGCCGGATTTTAGCTGAATAAAACAGATCGCAGTAAGGGCAATCATCCCCCTGTTCCATAAATATACTTAAATAAAAGCACCATTGATCATCACTTTTTCTATCAGGTTGGAGCCAAAAGCATAAGGCAGATAAGCAATGGAAGGAATGGGTTTGGTAAAGATGAGATTGGCTTTCTTTCCAGGGGTGATACTACCCAATTCATTACCCAATTCCATGGCATAAGCCCCGTTGATGGTAGCTGCATTGATCGCTTCTTCAGGTAATAATTTCATACCGGTGCAACTCATGGATACTACGAGGTTCATATTACCACTGGGGCTTGATCCCGGGTTATAGTCAGAAGCCAGGGCAATGGCACAGCCTTTATCCAATAATGTTCTAGCGGGCTGAAAAGGCATCCGCAGAAAAAAAGCAGCTGTAGGTAATAGTGTTCCAATGGTTGCTGATCCTGCCAAGGCATCTATTGCCGCAGCATCCATGGTTTCGAGATGATCAACTGATAATGCACCCAGTTGTACGCCGGTTTCTGTGCCGCCTGAAAGGTTTAGCTGGTTAGCATGGATCTTGGCTTTGAGTCCGTATTGCATTCCTGCGCGGCAGATGGTTGCGGTTTCTTCCGGACTAAAAAAACCTTCTTCACAAAACACATCAATATAATCTGCCAGTTTTTCTCCGGCAATCCTGGGCAGCATTTCGTGTATGATCTGATCAATATAGCCCTGGTGATATTCTTTGAATTCCAAGGGATAGGTATGCGCCCCGAGAAAAGTGGCTTTTATCGGAATCGGTGATTTTTCTTTTAAACGTTTGATCACCCGTAACATTTTCAACTCCGCATCCACCGTTAAGCCATACCCGCTTTTGATCTCAATGGCACCGGTACCTAAATGCATAAGTTCCTGTAAACGCTTCCATGCCAGCTCAAATAATTCATCTTCCGATGCTTTCTGTAATTTCTTTGCAGAATTAAGGATCCCCCCGCCTTTTGCGGCGATCTCTGCATAACTCAATCCTTTGAGCTTATCTACAAATT
>CBHRAM010000015.1:0-23138 GCA_966076165.1 uncultured Chitinophagaceae bacterium | reverse complement strand
GTTCAGTGTAACGCCATTCCGGCTCCTGCAACAGTAACTGCGATTGACAATTGCGATCCAAATCCTACGGTTACTTTCTCTGAAGTAAGAACCAGTGGAGCAAATGCCGGTAACTATACTTTAACAAGAACATGGGTATTGGCTGATCACGCCGGTAACTCATCTACTATAACACAGATAATAACTGTCATTGATAATACCAAACCGGTTATTGTTTGTCCTCAGAATATTACTGTTCCTGCATCCATTATTGGAAATGCATACGGTGCTAATGTAACGTATACAGCTACTGCAACTGATAATTGCGGTACGCCAACTATTACGTATGCCCCGGCATCCGGTAGCCTGTTCACCCCTGGAACTACCCAGGTAACGGCTACTGCAGATGATGGAAACGGAAATACAGCAACCTGTACTTTCAATGTAACGGTGATCGCTCCTGAGATCAATATACAAGGACAAGGCCTTACTATTCTGAAAGGTGATGTAACACCTCAGGCTGCTGATGATACACATTTTGGAAGCACACTTCCTGGAATATCCATTACAAAAACATTCACGATCCAGAATACCGGAAATGATAACCTGAATGTTTCATCCATCAATATCAGCGGAGTTGATGCGGCGAGATTCACAGTTGTTGGACCTACAGCTTTTGTGGTTGAACCGGGTTCTTCCGTAACATTCAATGTAAACTTCCTTGCAAACACGCCAGGATTTAAATATGCAACGGTTACTGTTGGCAATGATGATTATGATGAGTCATCTTACGATTTCGCCATCAGTGCAGAGATCAGCTGTACGTATCCTATGATCAACGGTGCGGCTAATATCACCGCTTCTGCAGCTAACGGTGTTTGTGGTGCAGTTGTAAATAATACTATCGTGATCAATGGTGTGCCTGCTCCCGATGTCACTTATACATTAAGTGGTGCAACTACCGGAAGCGGAAGCGGAACCGGATCTGGCCTGACATTTAATACTGGATTAACGAATGTTTCTGTAACTGCAACCAATGCATGCGGAACCATATCGGCTAACTACAATGTAACTGTTGAAGACCATGAGTTCCCTGTTATTGTAAACCTGCCTGCTAATATCAGTAAGTCAACTGATCCTGGTAAATGTGGCGCAGTAATAACATGGGCTACTGTGTCGGCCACCGATAATTGTACTGTACAATCTTTCACAAGCGATCATCAGTCAGGTGAAACATTTGCAACAGGTACCACTACTGTGCACTATACAGCTACAGATGCAAGTGGAAATGTAACAACCCGAAGCTTTACAGTAACTGTTACTGATAATGAGCGTCCGGTATTAACGGCTGTTCCATCAGATGTTACAGTTGAGTGTGACGCAGTTCCTGTTCAGGCTGCCGTTACATCAAATGATAACTGTTCGGTAGCTTCTACTTTGGCTTATCAATTCCCAAGTAATGGTATCCGTTCTCTGTTAACACATAAGTATGCTTTTGAAAATAACCTTACCGACGGTAAGGGAACTGCAAACGGCACCTCATCAGGTACGGTTGGATTTGCTGCGGGTATCATAGGAAATGCTGCCAACTTTACCGGTTCCGGCAGTTATCTGAATTTAGGTACGGCGGCTTCTATCAACGGTACGGTAAATTTTGCCATATCAGCCTGGGTTAAAACAAGCAGTTCTGCAGGACAGACCATTATTCAGCAAAGAGACAACGGATTTAATGGCGAATATATTCTGAACATTACCTCAAACCATAATGGAGGCATTAATGTACCGGGAGCTGTTTACTTTATGATCTATAATAATGGATTCCAGTTTGAAATATTCTCCAGTGCAAGAGTAGATGATGGTAAATGGCACCATATTGTTGCAGAAAGGGAAGGCACTGCCGGAAGGATATTTATAGACGGTATCCTGAGAGGCTCTGGTAGCGGACCGGTTACAGCACTTACGCCAAGTATCGGAACATACGTTGGTAAAGATGTTCGTGATGGCACTAAATCTTTCACTGGCCAGATTGATGAATTGAAAATTATTGCTGGAGCCAGTTGTGATAATACCTATGATCTGGAAAGAACCTGGTCTGCAACAGATGCCAATGGCAATCAAACTGCTGCACAACAGATCGTTTCTGTTAAGGATACAAAAGCTCCGATGATTACATTGCCATCGAATCTGCTGCTTAGTGCAGATAATGGTCAGTGTTCTGCAGCTGCCACATATGCAGCAACCGCAGTTGATAATTGTTCATCTAATGTTTCGATCAGCTACAGCATTCCATCTGGAAGCAGGTTTAACGTAGGTACTACTACAGTAACTGTTACAGCAAAAGATGCATGTGGTAATACTGCAACAGGAAGCTTTACCGTAACGGTAGCAGACAATGAGAAACCGACGGTTATCTGTCCTTCAAACGTTTCTGTAATTGCTACTACAACAATCGACGGTGTGAACGGTGCATACGCAACTTATGGCACAGCAAGCACAGGCGATAACTGTGGTGTTCAATCTACAGTATACAGTCAGGCATCAGGAACCTTCTTCCCGATGGGTGATAATCTGGTAACTGTAACGGTTACAGATATACATAACAATGTTCAAACCTGTACTTTCCATGTGATCGTAACTTGTGTATCTCCATTATTTACACAGTCACCAGCAGATCAAACCATCAATACAACTACCGGAAGATGTGATGCGCCGGCGACTTATACAGCTGTTGCATCCGGCATACCAGCTGCTGACCTGAGCTACACATTCAGTGGTGCTACAACGGGAAGCGGTACCGGTACCGGTTCTGGTTCTATATTTAATAAAGGTGTAACGACTGTAACTATCTCAGCAAATAATATCTGCGGAACGATCGCAACCACCTTCAATATAACTGTTGAAGATCATGAGTTCCCAGTAATTGTAAATCTGCCTGCCAATATCAGCCAGACGAATGATCCGGGTAACTGTGGCGCAATGGTAACATGGAACAAAGTGATTGCCAGGGATAATTGTCCGGATGTAACACTGGTATCTGATCATAATCCAGGAGAGGTATATCCTGTAGGAACAACGACTGTTCATTACACAGCTACCGATGCAAGCGGAAACGTTACCCCGGGAAGCTTTACCGTAACGGTTACGGATGATGAAAAACCTGTAATTACTTTACCGGCTGATATTACACATACAGCAGATGCAGGCAAGTGTTCATTCACATTTGCAACAGGTAATCCAGTCGTTCAGTCACAAAACAGCAGCAATACACCAGGTTCAGGTCCTTCTGCTACTCCATCAACTTCAGCTGTTTACTTAGGTACAGCTTCAGGAAATGATAACTGTGGTAATGTGGTTATAACAGGTGTAAGAGATGACAATGAAACATTGGATGCTCCTTATCGTGTTGGTACAACCCTTATTACATGGACCGTAACTGATGATCATGGACATTCAGTAAATGGCATACAAACCATAACGATCACGGATGATGAAAATCCAACGATCATAGCACCCGCCGCTATAACGGTTAGGGCTGATAATGGAAGTTGTTCAACAGCCATAGCCAATGTTGCGCTCGGTAATCCAACTGTTGGAGATAACTGTGCGATCGGAATGATCTACAACGATGCTGCTGACCACTTCAATATCGGAACAACAACTGTAACATGGACGGTGACAGATATTCATGGACATGCCAGTTATGCTACCCAAACGGTAACTGTGATCGATGATCAATTACCAACCATCACCTGTCCTCAGCCAATAACTGTCAGTTGTGCTTCGGCGGTACCTGCAGCCAATACAGCTTTAGTGGGTGCATCTGATAACTGTTCTGTAACAGTAAGTTTTGTGGGAGATGTGATTTCTGATATTATCGCTCCTAATAAATATACAATTACCCGTACTTACCAAGCAACAGATGCTTCAGGCAATTCTGTAACCTGTAGACAGATCATTACTGTTAACGATAACCTGGCTCCTGTATTGGTTGGTACATTACCCGGCGGTAACACTGGCGAATGTAAAACTTCCATACCTGCTGCACCTGCCGGACCTTCTATTGCGGCATTATATGCTGATAATTGCAGCGGTGTAATTACTGCTACATTAATTAAAACAACTACCACGGGTAGCGATGCTGCAGGCTGGACAACCAAATACTATTATGCGGTAAGCGATGCGAGTGGAAATATTACAGCAGCTTGTGTAACTTATACTGCTAAGGATATTACTGCGCCGATCGTTAAATGTCCATCTTCTATCAGCGGTGTTGTTGCTACGAATGTAGTGAATGGTGTTAGCGGTGCTTATGTATCTTATACTGCAACTGCAACGGATAATTGCGGATCGGCTGTTGTTTCTTACAGTATAGCCCCGGGATCCTTCTTCCCTGTGGGTACTACTACTGTGAACGTAACCGCTACTGATCTGGCCGGTAATAAGTCTTACTGCAGCTTTACGGTAACAGTTGTTTGTGTTAGTCCTGTATTAACAATGACATCAACACCAACCAGCAGTATTTATACAGGTGGTGTGTCTACCAGTCTCTACCTGGGGTATGGTGCACAAAGCACAACCCTTTCTGTAGCTACAACTGCAATGGGTAGTTATTCTTATAACTGGAGTGGAACAGGGGCAGCCATGCTGAGCAGCTCCACTACCAGCAACCCGGTATTTACACCAACTAAAGCAGGTAGCTACCTGTTTACAGTGGTTGTAACCAATAATGTTACCGGATGTAGCAGCACCGGATATATCTCTATCTGTGTAACAGATATCAGAGTGCCGGTATTGGTGAAAGATGACCATGATGATAAACAGACCATGTGTGACCACGAATCACATGATTCTTCTGATTGTCCGCATAAAGGCCATAAACATAGCTGTGACCATAAAACGCATAGTAAGTATAATTGTGAGCACAGAGACACCAATGATAAGGATGATGATGACCAGAAAGATTGTGACCATAAATCACATACTTCTGCTGATTGTCCGCACAAAGGCCATAACCATAAAGCCTGTGACCACAAAACTCATGCTGATAAAGATTGCGACCATGATAAGAGTCATAGTGGTGATGATCAGAAAGTGTGTGATCATAAAGCACATGATGCATCAGCTTGTTCTCACAGTGGGCACCATCATGGCTCTTGTAACCACAAAGCGCATGCTGCCAAGGATTGTTCCCATAACGGAGGTAATGCAGATGACGATAATGACGGTAACAATCAATATGGAAATAGCGGTAACTATAAAGTGTTCCTATGCCACGTGCCTCCGGGCAATCCTGGTAAGACAATTACCCTGTCTATCAGTATCAATGCTGTGGCTGCTCACCTGATGTTACACCCTGGTGATCGCCTTGGAAGCTGTGAGCAGGCTCCTTGTTCTGGATACGCTGATAATGTTAAACCTGTTATTGAGTGTCCTGGTAATGTAAACGTTAACTATGGTGCATCAACAACACCTTCCGCTATCGGTGCCGCAGAAGCTACCGATAACTCAGGTGCAGTCGATATCATCTTTAACGACGTCAGCACAAAAGGCGTAAATGTAAACCTTGCCTCTTACTATAATTATACTATCACACGTACCTGGAGAGCTACTGATCCAAACGGTAATTACAGCGAGTGTGTTCAGTTAATTACGGTAAAAGATATCAGCAAACCGGTGATCACTTGTCCGGGCAATAAAACAGTTACCTGCTCTTCAAATGCAGGAACAGCCAATACAGGTGTGGCAACAGCTTCGGATGCTTCAGGTGCACCGGTAACGGTTACCAGTACAGATGTAACCTATGGCAACACCATTACCCGTACATGGAAAGCAACTGATGTGTCTGGTAATGTGAGTACATGTACACAGAGCATCACTGTGGTGGATAATATTGCACCGGTAATTACCTGTCCTGGTGATAAGGTGGTAGCCTGCGGTGGTTCAACAATTCCATTCTATACAGGAACAGCTACTGCTACAGATAATTGCAGTACAGTTACGATCACTTATACGGATGTCAATTGTGCAAATGGTGTAATTACCAGAACCTGGAAGGCAACAGATGCCAGTGGTAATTTCAGTACCTGTGTTCAAACCATTACCAAGCCAATCGGTAATCCATGTGCCTTGCCTTATCCGATTGTAGAAGCGAACAACCCACGTAGTTCGGTGATCTTTAATGAAAGCGAGATCCTCAGAGCAACAGATCCGGGCCCAAGTTCAGTTTGTGGTGTTACGCCAACGCAGATCAAACTGTGGTATAATGATGAGCATCCGTTTACATTGGGTGTAAGACAAGTGATTGTAAAAACCAAAACAGGAACAACAACAACCAACTTCCCTGTAACTGCTTACTCAGGTACAGCAAGTACAGTTGCCAATCCTTTAGTAGGAACTACTTCGGATAATACAAGTGATATGTCTGGAAATGATGTAGCCGATGCCGGTGGAAGACCATTAAGGCCGGTATTATATATTTCAGATATTACTAATGACCCTAATAACAGAACGGGAGACTGGCAGCATAACGGTACCCCTTACAATGCTGACAGGATCAGCGGTTCCTGGAAATCTGCGGTTAGAGTAGTTGACAAAACAAGAACACCAGCGGTTGTAACGGTAATACCGGATGCAGACCCTTTGATCAAGAACAACTGGAATATGGGATCGGGTGGTGATATAGCACCTGCAGGTCTTGTTAACGAAGGATTTGGTGCTGAGATCGTATGGAATGTTTCTTCTCTGCCATTGTTACCGGGTCATACGTATCGTTTACAGTTTATTGTACATGATGGTGACCAGAATAAAGCCGGTGGTGATGCAGGGCAGGCATGTACTGTGATCTATATTCCTGTGGGTACTGTTGTTACAGCAACGGAAGCACCTAAACAGCAGGTTACTGTTTCCGAATCCGTAATAACTAAAACAACGGAAGAAGATCTGAAAGTAACCGTAATGCCTAACCCATCTACTACATTCTTTACGCTGAAAATGGAAAGTAAATTCCAGACGCCGATAGAATTGCGTGTGATGGACGGACGTGGAAGGGTAGTAGATGCCAAATCTAAACTGGGTGCCAACAGCACTATTCAGATTGGCCATAACTACAGCAGCGGAACGTATTATGCTGAATTGATACAGGGTACTAAGCGCAAAGTGGTACAACTGATCAAGGGAAGAGGATAGCATAAACAATAAAATATCCAATAAGAACCAGGACTACTGTAAAAAGTGGTCCTGGTTTATAGTTCACTTTAGTTTCTATATTTTAACATACCGGTACTTTATGATCCGTAAAAAAATCGCCATAATTTTTTGGATATTGTTTTGTGCTTTTTTGCACACAAGTGTAACGGCCCAATACGTTACAAAAACAATTAAGAAAGGATCTGCCATCATCGATATGGGGTCTGTTACTCCAACGGTAGCGAATTCACTGAAACCTTATGGCCTTATTTATCTGATGTTGAGCGACAGAAATGTGCCGGTTTATCAGGTAATTAATCAAAGCAAAACCAAAGACGGTATCGATTTCACTCATAATGGCAAAAGCTACAGTGGCGGAACATTTATTATTCCGAGTGAATTTTTCAGGGCATCCGTAACGAAGATGATATCTGCATGGGCAGCACAGGGTGTTATCGTGGATTACACCGTGTCGGATTTTACGGTTGACAATGTGATTACATACAATTTTGGCCCGAAATGGGTAATGGATAGTAAGAATGGGTCAATAGCCATTGCGTACCTGAATGCAGCAGGTATCCCTTCTTCTGCATTCTCGTTCAAAGCTCCTTCTGAATTGGGAGGTTGTGATGATATATTTGTTTTACCGCATGCCGACCCTACCTGGGATGTTCATAAAAATCTTTTTTACTGGAACCGTGATTATAAAGGTAATATATGGGTTGGGTGTAACGCGGTAAGTATCTTAGAAAATATAACTGCGCCTTCAGATACGGTTATCAGCGGCGTCAGCTCCCGTGTCAAACTTAATTTTCTTTCAACAAACGGGTTAGTTCAATATTCAGATCACCAGAGAGCAACGGCTCCTTTTATTACAGCGAACCCTACTGATCCCGTGGCCCAGTATATGGGTATATCTGATGCAGCACAACAAAACGGAGCAGAATCCATTTATCTTCCGAAAACGGGAGGTGGCTGGAATGCAAGTACCAAAATCCTCACCTATTCTCCCACTCATCCTGATATTCCGGGCTTATCTCCCGGTCAGGCAGTGAAAAATATATATGGAAGGGCGTTCAATGATGCCAACAGAGGTTATGTGGCTTACCAGGCATCACATAACTTTATTGGAACAGGCAGTAATAACGTAGCAGCAATCAGGATGTTCCTGAATTTCAGTTTCTATACTTTACGTGAAAAGGCGGTAGCAAGTGTGACCAACAGTCTTTCAGGAGTGCCTACTGAAATGAAAGCAGGAACCACCTATACCGGTTTTAGTGGAACCGCATCCGGTAACGGTGGTCCGTTTACTTATCAGTGGCTGGTGTCTATCGGAGGAACTTTCTCAAATGCAACCAGTGCCACAACATCTTATACGCCGGATGCTTCCATTACTTCAAGTACCGATGGTGTTATAACCTGTATTGCCACAGATGCCTGCGGAAGAAAAAGTATTGCCTCTGTACCCATCACTATTTTACCCGGCACACCGCCTTTGAACGCGAATACTATTTCAAAAGATGTTTCTGGCGATTGTCCCTCAAATACAACCACCTTCAATGTATTTGACAGCAATGTGGATGCAAATGCGGGATCCAGAACACTAACTGCTGTTTCTGGTTTCTCAAATAGCACCGTAACTTTTACCTCTGCCGGAAGTATTACTTATACATCAAATGTCAACTTTAAGGGTACAGAAACGGGCACTTACACAATTAGTAATGGGTCTCAGACAGCTAGTGGTACATTAAATATTACGGTGGGTACCAGCAGCCTGGCACCTTCTATCACCAATGATGCACTCTCAGTAGCTGCAGATAATATTACTGTTGCTAACGTACTCGGCAACGATAAAACGAATAGCACTGCTTCTGATGGCAGCAAACTTTATATACGCGATATTACAGGAAAACCTACCAAGGGATACGTATACATTAATAACGATGGAACCCTTTCTTATCTTTCTAAAAGTGATACCAGCGTTGCAAAAGGAACGGATACTTTTAAATATCTCGCCTGTAATGATGTGTCTTATTGTTCTGAGGGTACTGTTACAGTTACGATTACCCAAAATACCTGTACCACCGGACAGTACAAAGCTGGTCTTGATGTAGCAGCCGGTTCATTAACCACATTAACATTAACTGCTATAGCAGATACCTACATTGCCAGTCCAACGGCAACAACCAGTTTTGGAACTTTTACCGGGGTTACATTAAATGCTCAGACAACCGGAGGTACACCTGGTTATAAGGAGGCGTTATTAAAATTTGATGTTTCATCCATTTCAACGAGCACTACTATTAGCTCTGCTATGTTGACTATGACATTGGCTACAGGCTTTACTACTGCAGCGCTGTCAACACCGTTCCCGGCTACGGTTGTAAAAGCAAAACAGGGATGGACGGAGTCGGCTACCTATAATAAATATGATGGAACCAATAACTGGGCAAGCAGCGGAGCAAAAACAGCCGGAACAGATTATACTACCAATTCCGTCACACAGAACATCATCAACACGAGCAGCCTTTCGGCAGGGGCCACTGTGGGGGCGTCGGTTACAGACAATGTACAGAGCTGGGTAACCACCCCGTCTTCCAATAATGGATTCCTGATCCAACCTGCCGGTGGTACAAAAACAACGAGTAATGATGTGATATTCAACAGTAGGGAAGCCAGCTCAGGAAAACCCACACTTACGGTAACCTATCCCTCTACTCCGGGTGTAACTTATTCCTGTACAACCATACCAACAACGAATAAACCAATTGCGTATCCTGATACCACCAGTACCAAATCGAATACTGCTGTAACGATCAGTCCGCTCACAAATGATGCTAATTACTACGGAACCCTTACTGCCAGAAATACAACCGTTACCGGCGTAACTGTTCCAAAGAATGGAACTGCAACGTTTACAGCAAGTACCGTGGTGTATACACCCAACGGAAGCTTTGTTGGAACGGATACGTTAACCTATACAATTACCGATGCAACCAATAATACACAAAGTACCGCAACGATAAGGGTGAATGTTACAAGGGTGGCCCCTACAATTGTTCGTGATGATGCAACTACTTTGTCAGGTACAGAAAAAACCATCACCGTGTCATCCAATGATACAGATCCGCAAGGAAGCCTGGATGTGCCGGTTATCTCAACCTCACCAAAAAACGGTACTGCAACCGTAAGTGGAAATGATATTGTTTATAAACCATCAAAAGGGTTTGTTGGTAAAGACACACTTATTTACCAAAGGTCCAATACCAGCAGCAGCGTTTGTGTACCGGTATTAAGTGATACGGCTTTAGTAGTGATCACAATTACCAACCAGGCACCAACTGCTAAGAATGATACGGTTACCACCTATGCCTGTACGCCTATCTCAATAAATGTAAAAGGAAACGATTCTGATCCGGAAGGGTCTGCATTAACGCCTTCTATTGTTTCAAATCCGGCAAATGGAACAGTGGTTCTGCAGTCCAATGGTTCTTATACCTATACACCTAATACAAATTTTACAGGGTCAGATCAATTTACCTATCGGGTTAAAGATGGTTCAACAGACTCTCTCGTAAGTAATACGGCAACCGTAGTGATAACCGTCAGTGGTTCGTCCAATCCAAATGTTGCACCTATCGCTGCAGCCAACTCTGATAAAACACTGATCAACCAGGAAGTGAATACAGATGTGCTTGCCAATGATTCTGATCCTAATAATGATGATCTTTCAATCAGCATTACTGCTGCAGGTCTTCTGCAACCGGCCAATGGTACTATCCAGTTATTGGGTAATAAAATGATCAAGTATACACCCAATAAAGATTTTACGGGAACGGATACTTATGAGTACCAGATCACAGATAGCCATCCATCATGTAGCGGAAGTTCTTCCTTAACTGCAAAAGCATTGGTTACTATTAAAGTCACCGCCCTTCCCATACAGATAGGCGGAACTATATGGGATGATGCCAATGGAAGCGCTGCCGGAACATTCAGTAATATCCAGAACGGATCTGAAACAGGAACCAACGCTGACGGGGCATTGTATATTTACCTGGTTGACAGTACAAATACAATCATAGATCAGACATCCGTAGATGCTGCAGGTAAGTACCTGTTGGTAAATGCGCCCGCCAATACAGCTAACCTGAAGATCATTTTGAGCTCTCAGTCGTCGTTAACATTGGATGATACGCTTTCGGTTGCTTCTCTGCCGGGTGGATATGTGAAAACATCACCGATCATCAAGACTTTCTCAACAGGTACAGCCAGTATCTCAGGGTCTGATTTTGGTATTGGATTACTTCCTGTTGCAACACCGTATACTTTCGCACAGCAATTGAACCCTGGCGCATTAGTAAGTGTTGATGCAACCAAGATCACCGGAACGGATGCTGATGGTTCGATCGTAAGTATTCATTATACTACTTTCCCGACCAATATTTCCTCAATTGTAATAAGCGGAACTACCTATACATCCGGTACCTGGCCGGCAGCAGGCGTTACTGTTGCCTTGAACACAGCTATTCAGATATTTCCATCGGCCGGTTCTGTAACTTCTGTACTTAGTTTCAGAGTAATTGATAATTCAGGTAATGAATCTGTACTGCCTGCTGCGGCAATAAAAGTGCCTTTCTATGTTTCTTTAACAGCAGGTGCTGTTTCAGGTGGCGGCAGTTTCTGTACGAGCGGAATTCCCTCGACCTTTACTTCTACAACCGATGCAGCAGGTGGGCGTGATGCACTATCCTACCAGTGGCAATATTCCAGTGTATCAGATTTCAGTTCTTCTGTAACTGATATTACCGGAGCGATCTCATCTACATATACGCCATCTACGGCCATTACAAGTACCCGGTATTTCAGGAGAAAAGTCAGTACCTCACTGGATGCAGCATTATACAGCAATATATTAACGGTAACGATCAATGCTGCTCCTGCATCTCCTACAGGATCTCCTGCCACAAGCTCAGTTGCTTCTGTAGTTGCGATTAGTGCTACGGCAACGGGAGGTACATTTTCAGAAACGGTTGATTGGTATAGTGCACCTACCGGTGGTACTGCTTTGGTGAGTGGTGTTTTAGGTACGTTAACTACCAACTATAGTTCTTCTCCTACCGTTATCAGTAATTCAACAGCTTATTTTGCCCAGGCGAGAAATGCTGCCGGTTGTGTTTCTGTTACGAGAGTGGCAGTTGTTTATACGATCAGTGGAACACTTTATGCGGGTGTGATCGGAAGTGATCAGGCGGGTTGTGGTACATTTACACCTACTGCTTTTACTTCTATTAATGATGCCAGTGGATTAAGTGGTATTACCTATCAATGGGAATCATCAACTACATCCGCAACAGCCGGATTTACCGCTGTCGCAGGTGCTACTTCATCTGTTTTTACCCCTACCTCCGTCTCAACTACCACCTATTACAGAAGGGTTGCTACATCAGGTTCATCGTTTAACAGCAATGTGGTAACGGTTACTTCCAATCCTTTACCTGCTGTTCCTTCAGGATCAGCACTTAATGCAGGAAGAACCGGTGCGGGTTCATTGGTACTTACAGGTACCGTTCCTTCAGGAATTATTATCGACTGGTATAGTGCTAATACAGGAAGCGGATTGATACTTAATGGAGCAAACAGTTATACAACACCACAACTTACACAAACAACAACCTATTATCCTTTAGCCCGAAATATTACAACAGGGTGTATCTCTGCCAGAACGCCTGCCGTTGCTACGATCAATTCAACATTAAAAGGAGGGAATATCACTTCTATCACCAGTAGTATTTGCGGAAGCGGTACACCAGGTGCCATGAACTCATCAGCTGCAGCATCCGGAGGTACGGGAACCATAACATACCAATGGCAGTCTTCAGTTACCTCTTCTACAGAAGGGTTTACAGATATTTCAGGTGAGAACGCTGCAACCTATGTTCCTGCTGCTGCTATTTCGGCCACTACTTATTATCGGAGAGCTGCAACTACCACCGTTGATGGAACAGTTTACAGCAACGTCGTGGTGGTATCAATCGTTAAATTACCTGTAATTACCGTTACGCCAGCCAGTGCAACTATTCAGGTAGGTGGTGCCGGACAGATACTTACCGCGGCAGGTGGTGATACTTATGTATGGACCCCAACAACCGGTTTGTCTTCCAGCACTCAGGGAACAATAAATGCAACACCTTCTGCTACAACTACCTATACAGTAACCGGAACAAAGACGGCTACGGGTTGTTCTAATACAGCAAGCATTATTGTAACGGTAACTTCAGGTAATGGTGGTTTTACAGCGGGCGCAATTGCAGCGGATCAAACAATCTGTATCGGATCTACACCTGCTGCTTTCACTTCCACAATATCTGCAAGCGGAGGAACCGGCACTATCAATTATCAATGGCAGAGAAGCAGCGATAACAGCAGCTTCTCCGATATAGCCGGCGCCACTGCCAGTACTTATGCCCCTCCTGCATTGTCTCAGAAAATGTACTACAGAAGAGCAGCCAGTACGGGTTCAAATCCAACCTTGTATACGAATTCAGTTGTGGTAAATGTTGTTTCACCACCGGTTATCTCTGGAGGTATCACAGGGCGTTGTGCTGTAACAAAAGACAGTCTGAGAACCTATTCGGTTACTGCCGCTCCTAATGCAACGAGTTATGTGTGGACATTACCTAATGGATGGTCGGGTACATCTACCACGAATTCAATTGTTGCGAAAGTAGGTTCTGCTGGAGGAACGATTTCGGTGGTTCCTTATAACGGATCATGTGCCGGTGCAGCAGTAACGTATCAGGTTGCTGTGATTGATTTTGTAAAAGTGGATATGACAGGGTTACCGGTTGTTGCTTCGGGTAACAACAACTCACAAATAACGGTTACGGTGCTGTTATATGATGTAAATGGGAACAGGATCAATTGCAGTGGAGGCCCTATCACATTAAAGGTTTGTAATTTGACCGGCGGAACTTTTACCACGGTAATAGACAATAACGACGGCACTTATACATCAAAACTGACCGCCTTTGCCAATACTGTAAATGTATGCGGAACCATCGATAGCGTGCCTATTCAGAAAACGATCAACCTGACCTTTACCGGACCTCAGGGGGGCATCAAGCCCAATGGCCCGATCCTGGCAACGGAAACGCCTAAACTCACTTTTACCGCAACAGCCGGAAGGGCGCCGTTCACCATTGTATATAGATCGCCAAGAAGTAATAAGAATGATACCATTACCAATGTGGTAAGTGGCCAGCAGATCAGTGCTGCACTGATACCTGCCACTACGCAATACAAACTGGTTTCTATATTAGATGCGAATGGTGAAACAAGGGTGAATAATTTTAATCGTGATACCGCTACTGTTATCGTACTGTCCCCTAAAGTAGTGATCACATTGAAAGCCGATCCTGCAAAAGCGGACAAGGATAGTACCTGGATAACACTCCTGCGGGTGAAGACGAAGAATATCGGGGATATGGATCTTACTAATTCCCAGGCCAAACTGGACCTGAGTACGGTATTCCCTAAACCGGTAACTTTTACATTGGATAGTGTTTCGTATTCAGGTACAACGATCACAGCTAATAAAAACTATAATGGAGTAAGTGGTACCGATCTGTTTGCAAGATTGAGCAGGCCACGTAATAAAGTGGCTGTGGATATTCTGCAGGAGGGAGAAACTGATAATAGTTCAGTATCTCCACTGAATGCAACGGATAACACGAACGATCAGCCTCATTCAAATATCCGCGTATTCACCAATCCGAATAAATCAGGATCCGGTGAAACGGAGGGAGAGCCGGTAGTGATTGAAGAGAATAACAGCATTTATATGTTTGGCCCATTATCTTACCTGCCTGTGGGTGTGGAAGCTGATATCATTCTATACCTGCATGTAAAACCCAACGGGTATACAGATCCGTTTGTGATGCAGGCGGTGGCATTAGGTACAGGAAGCACAGAAGGTGCAACAGCATTGGCAACCAGTTTGTCGAATGATAATAATGATATTGCCTCACATCCTGAGATCACCAAACAAGGAGATCCGGTGCCTACGGTGGTTAACCTGTTCCCGAGAGCTGTAATAGGGGCATCATTAACTGCAGGTACCCCTGTGTTGCAGGGTAATGGTTCTTACAATGTATTACTCTCCTATAAACTGAAGAACTACGGCAATGTTAACCTGCAATCTGTTCAGTTAGGACAAAACCTGTTAAGATCAATTGGTTCTCCGTCTACATTTACGGTGGTTGGTCCGCTGGTATCTACCGGAGACCTGATCATAAATCCTTTATTTGACGGTAAGACCGATACAAATATGCTGGCGCCTAACAGTATACTTGCCTATAATAAAGGAGAGGGTACCATTCAGTTCACAATTAATATTATCCCTAACCAGTTAAGTGCAATCTATCGCTTACAGGCTACTGCCGGCGGATTTAATGAAGCACTGGTCGCTTCAGTAACAGATCTTTCTACAGATGGTACTGACCCTGATCCTGATGGTAATAATATTCCGAGCGAGAAGATCAAAACAGTGATCGTAATTAACCTCCCGATCCCTCCATTGGTTCCGGGAAATATCGGAATTCAAACCGGGCCTTCTACTACGGTTGCAGCTAATGCGTATTGTATTACGGCAACCGGTGTTGTGATCATTCCAACAACCCTCAATAGTGGTGGAACAGACCCTTATGAGTACCAATGGCAGAGTTCTGCAGATAATAGCACATATACTGATATAGTGGGCTCAACCGACAGTATCTATGGGCCGGGAACTTTTGCAACAAGCACTTATGTGCGCAGGCAAACCATTTCGGGCAGCCAGTTTAAATACAGCAATGCGGTTTATGTACAGGTGTACCCACGTCCTGCAAAACCTGTTATCAGCGGTACGGTTACCCAGGTTGTTGGCCTTGGTAACAGTACACTTACTTCCAGTACTGCTTCCCTGTACAGCTGGTCTACCGGTGAAACTACCAGAAGTGTCACCGTCAGAAATGCAGGAAATTATACAGTCACTATAACAGATGCGAATGGTTGTGCCAATACATCGGATGTGTATGCAGTCACCGCATTAAACCCTTATAAAGTAGCCGATCTTGAAAAAGTTGTATCCAAAGTGCCGGTTCTCCAATCAGACGGTACTTTCGTTCTCGGCTTTACTTTCTATTCTTATAACCTGAGAAGCGAGTTGCTGGATACAGTGAGAATTAAAGATAATCTCTCAAAAGTATTCCCTGCGGGTGTTGATTATCAGGTTACACAAATATCCGCCAGCGGTAAACTGAAAGCGAATGCATTATATAATGGCAGCTCGCGAACAGACCTGCTGTCTGATATAAGTCAACTCTCCGGTCTCACCAAAGACTCGATCCAGGTATACCTGAGAGTTAGCCCGAATGGGTACTCAGGTACGCTGTATAACTCAGCTGTGTTAACAGCCACTTCACCATTTGGTTCATTCAGTGTAACGTCAAATGATCCGTCTGTTGGTAATGGTTCTGCTGTAAGGCAGCCTACTCCATTCACTATTCCGGTCGTTGATATCTTTATTCCATCCGGCTTCTCACCAAACCGTGACGGCGTAAATGATAATTTTGTGATTACCAAACCATTTGGTACCACCATTAACCTGGAGATCTTTAACAGATGGGGTAATGCCGTATATAAAGCAGCTGATTATAAAAATGAATGGGATGGCAGAGGTAATCAGCCAAATAATATACTGGGTGAAATGTTACCCGACGGCACCTATTATTATGTGGCAACAGCAACAGATAAATTTACCGGTGCTATCAGAAAATTCGCAGGCTTTGTAACGTTGAAAAGATAATTGCGGGAAGAGCGAAGTTGTCCAATATCAATTGAGTTAAATGAAAAAAGCAAGTAATCGGATGCGTATATTGAAGAAGAATGTAAAGTGGCTTTGCCTGGGCGTCCTGCTGGCGGTTTCTGTAACAACAGAAGCACAGCAGGCTCCCATGTATTCACAATACATGTTCAATATGCTGAATATAAACCCTGCTTATGCGGGTAGCAGAGGAGTAGGAACCGCTACTGCCTTGTACCGTAACCAATGGATAGGGATTGATGGTTCTCCTCAAACCTCTGTACTTTCTTACGATATGACCGCTCATGAGAAAAAGATCGGTCTGGGTTTTCAGTTCTATGATGACCGCTTAGGTATCGAAAGAACCACCGGCTTGAATGTTTCTTATGCTTTTCGTATACAAATTACCGAGTCGGGCACATTAAGCCTCGGGCTTCAGGGGGGGCTATTGAATTACCGGGCCAATTATTCACAGGTTCGGACATTCCAACCCAACGACCCTTCTTTTAACCAGAATATCAGTGGGATATTACCGGCTGCAGCAGCAGGTATTTATTACAACTCAGATAAATTCTATATAGGTATATCAACCCCACAGTTGTTAAAGACAAAGTTGAGTACTGCCAATACAGCTGATGTATTATCTACTACCCGTGACCTGCACTATTATCTGGCCACCGGTTTTGTGTTGCCACTCAACCAGGATCTGGTGCTGAAACCTTCTATGCTGGTAAAAGCGGTTAGCGGAGCACCCATTGAATTCGACTTTAATACCAACCTCTGGATACAGAATTTTATATCCTTTGGTGCTTCTTACAGAACAGGAGATGCCATTGTAGGGATGGCCGAACTCCAGTTAAACAAACAACTCCGGTTTGGATATGCATACGATAAAGCATTCTCTGAACTGGGTAACTATAATACAGGTACCCATGAACTGATGTTGCGATATGAGTTTGGATCCAGTAACGGAAAAGTAGCATCACCCAGGTACTTCTGATCATAATCTAGCGTAATGAAAAAATTCATTTTATATAGTATCCTTTTTCTTTCTTTCGTTCAGGGGGTAAGCTTTGCTCAATCAGGCAAAGCGAGAAAGGCCGAAGTATTCTTTCATCTTGCAGAAAAAGAATTTAATGACCAACGGTATATGTATTCAATACCGTTTTATCGTACCAGCCTGAAATACCCGGGCCGGTTCGATTCATTAACCACTTTGCATCTGGCCGAGGCATACTGGCATGTTAAAAACTATGACTCTGCTGAGATCTTCTATCTGAAGTATGAAGCGAAATACGGACCGCTGTTCTCTTCCAGGCAACACCTTTCAGAATTGGCAGCTAACCGGAAAGATTATGCAACGGCAGCAGAGGGTTATAAAAAACTCCAAAAAGAAGTGCCACTTCGTTTTGAAAAACTCCTGAATGAGCGGTACAAAGGATTTTCCAATACAAAGATATTTCTTAATGACTCATTGGATTATACTATCAGGCTCCTGAAACTAAACACCAAACAGCAGGATTTCAGCCCGCAATATTTTGGTCGGGGAATGGTATTCGTATCCAACCGATATTCAAAAGCTTCTGCAGAAAAAGAATTTGGCTGGGATGGATTGCCCTTTGCCAATATCTACTGGGTAAAAGATACTACGGATCTGTACACTATTGATACGGTAGGGGGGCATTCATCCAATAACTATAACGTAACCATCAAACCCAATGATGATTATACGGCACAAACCAGTAATGATAACGACATCATTGTGACCAGCAGTATGAGGGGCGGTTATACCGGCTCACTGTATAGACTGGCTAAGTTCAGCGATGAGCTCAGTGCCAAATACAATTATGGCCCGCTCTGTTTTAATAATGAAGGGAACAGGGTTTATTTTACAAGAAATAGCTTGAAATCTTTTGAAGGAAGATACAACCTCGAAATATGTGAAGCTGTTTTAGAGAACGGTAAATGGGGTAAGGTAAAAGTGTTGCCATTTGTAGAGAAAGCTTACGACTTCTATCATCCTGCCTTGAGTGGGGATGGTAAAAAATTATATTTCTGCAGCAACAAACCCGGTGGCCAGGGAGGTAGTGATATCTATTATATAGATCTGGTGATAGATTCGGCTATGACAACCCCTTATGCGCTCGATGTAAAGATCAATACATCCGGTGATGAATTATTCCCGACAGTAAGAGGCGATACCCTGTTCTTCAGCACTGATGGATTTGCCGGGTTAGGCGGGCTTGATATTTATAAAACATGGATGGAAAAAGGTAAATGGAAAACACCCGTTAATGTGGGTTATCCGTTGAATTCTTCTTTTGATGATTTTGGCCTGATCTATAACAATACCGGAACCAGGGGTTTTTTCAGTACCAACCGTTTAGGTACAGACGATATTTACATGTTTGGCTATCTGCCATTCTTTGTAAACTTGCAGGGAACCGTATTAAGCAGAACTACTTTACGCAGACTGGATTCAGCTAAAGTGATCATACGTTCAGTTGAAGAAGATAAGCCGGTTGTGGATTCCTTTATCACAGACCTCACCGGTAATTTTCATTTTCCGGTAAAACCAGGCCGTACCTACACGCTTGCATTTTCAAGAAACGGATATATTGACACTGCTTATCAACTTCCTGAGGTCAATACAAAAGAAAGGGAACTGGCATTGGAGCCCACTTTATTAACGCCGGTTGTCAGGCCATTGGCACCTGTGGTTGAAAAGGACCGTGATAAGGATGGCGTAACGGATCCGGTGGACAGATGTCCGGATGTACCGGGTATCCAGGAAAATTTTGGTTGTCCGGATGTACAGGCAAGGATCAATGAACTCGCTAAAATGGTATTCTTCAAAACTGCCAGTGCTGAGTTGTCCCCTGTAGCCATTAAACCATTGAATGAGATCTCCGATATCATGGCACAATACCCTTGGATCACTTTATCGATTGAAGGCCATACCGATAGCAGGGCAAGCGCTCCTTACAACCTGGATCTGTCTAACAGAAGGGCTGCTTCCGTTAGAATGTTCTTTATCAAACGGGGATTGGCAGCTAACAGGTTTACATCTATAGGTTATGGATTAACAAGGCCTATCGCAGATAACAATACCGAAGAAGGAAGGGCATTGAACAGGCGTGTGGCTATGAAAGCGGATTTCCATTCAAAATATTAATTAAGATTTTTAAATAACCGAATATGCTCAAATATAAATACCTGGTTTGCTTCTCTATCCTTCTGATGGGTATACAGGCGGGTTTTTCGCAGGCATTAAAAGCAGGCGATAAGGCTGAAGCATTTATTAATAATGCATGGAAAGAGGTAAAGATCCTGAAACCTGTTGCCGGTAAACCGAATATGTATGAAGTAGAAACCACGGGTGTGGCTAATACAAACAGGCAGGGTATTTCAAAAGCAGTATTCCAGGTAACTACCGGAAACCTGCGAACTGTAAAAACAACCGCAGCAGCCATGCCGGCTTCAAGCGCCACAGTCGAAACGCCTAAAACAATTGATCCACATCTGGGCAAATATGACCTGTATTCAGGGATCCCTTCTATGTATATCGGCCATCTCGTATTAATGACCGGTGGTAAATACAAAGTGGCATTGAGTACCGATGAAACCAATTATGAATTTGGTAATTATACTTTTGACGCATCTACCAATACCATCGAATGGCAGAACGGGCTTTTTAGAAATAATAACTGGAAGGGAAAACTTGTGAATACATCAGGAAATATTTTCCGGATTGAATTCGGTAAAGTAACCTATGCAGAAAGTAATTAAACCTTACTGATCATAAAAAAGAAATGAGCAGGTGCCATCAGGCCCTGCTCATTTCTTTTAAAGCTTTCACCAAAACATCCAGTTCTTCCAAAGTAGTAAACAGGTTGGGTGTTATACGGCAGCCATGTACGTTTGCACCATCGATTGCTACTGTATAGATCCTGTATTTCTTTAACAGGGTCTCCGCCATTAATGCAGGCTTCATCCCTTTAATACCCACATTGGCAATGGCACAGGACCTTCTGGGTAGTTCGGGTGTATTTACCTCCACACCGGGCACACTCCTTACTTTCAATGTCCAGTACTGCTGTAAATAACGTAAACGGGCTTCTTTTCTTTCAGCACCGATCTTTTGATAATAGGCAATGGCATCACCCACCGCGAGGTCCGAATGAACCGGTAATGTACCTGTATGGTTCAAACGGCTGATATCATCTCTTTCACCTTCAGCAAATAGGGGCCAGATATTTTTGATATGCTCCTTCCTAACATATAACATTCCTACACCTAAGGGTACACTCAGCCATTTATGTAAGCTGGCACCATAATAATCACAATGCAGATCCGGAATATTGAATTGAATATGTGCCAATGCATGTGCACCATCCACCATTACCTGCACACCCTTGCTATGAGCCATATCACAGATCTTTCTCACCGGCAGGATCTGTCCGGTAATATTGATCATATGGCAAACCATCAACAGTTTTGTTTTATCAGTGATCGCATCCTCATATAATTTCACGATCTCTTCATCAGAACCGGGGTGATTGGGAATAGAAATGACTGTATTCACTACCTTATGCCGTCTGCCCACCTGTTTAAACATTTCCAGCATCGAGCCATAATCCTGTTCCGCCATTACCGCTTCATCACCCGCATTCCAGGGAAAACCGCTAATGACCGTATCCAGCGATTCTGTTGTATTTCTTGTAAGGATGAGTTCTTCCGGTGAACAACCAACCAGTGCAGCAAGCTTTGCAGCCATAGCTTTCTTATTATCGTACTGCACTGTGCGCATATAATAAGATCCCTGGTAATTTACTTCCCGGATATGTTGTATATAGCTTTCCAGTAATTCCTGCGGAAGGATATTATAATACCCACTCTCAAGATTAATATAGTCGGGCTTCAGGTGATAACTACCCCGGATCCCCGCCCAGAAATCTTCATCGCCTGCAAGATCGGTGGGTGTTCTTTTTTCAGCAAGCGCAATCCATTTGTCTAATGCATTTGCAGAAACCGGTACACTTAATCCTGCGAGGGCCAATCCTTTCAGAAAAGATCTTTTTTCCATATATGCTATTGAAATGTTAAAGAGGTGCAGTATGAAAATACAAATAAATATGGTCTTTATCAGTGATCTGAACCGTTTGTAAATTTTGACAAGAGATAACCGACAAAAACAGGCGCGTCACCTATAAAATATTTCTTAAATTCATAAGTGTCGCAACTTAGGTTGCCGGTATTTTGCATGGCCATTGTAAATACAGGCATATCTATTCAGTAACAATAAATTATCGCATACATGAAACACCTGGCAAGGTTAATCGTTTTCTCTCTTCTGGTAAGTTCAGTAAACGTTTGGGCATCCCCGTTGCCCAAAACAAAAAAAGTTTCCAAACTCTATGTTTCGCATTTCGAAAATGTGTTGGGAACATCGATGGAGATCAAGGTCAAAGCCGGATCTGAAAAACAGGCTGCAGCAGCAGAAACAGCTGCACTGAAAGAAATTGAACGCCTTTCCGGAATTTTAAGCGGATATGATGCCAACAGTGAATTCAGCAAATGGATGAAGACTGCAAACGAAGCCAAACATATTTCAGCTGAACTCTTTGAAGTGTTATATCTGTTTGACCAGTGGAAGGAACGCAGCGGCGGTGCCCTCGATGCTTCCGCGCAGGTGATCAATCAACTATGGAAAGAAGCGGCTGCCAAACAAACACTGCCCACGCAGGAAGAAATGGATCAGGCAGTGGCTCGTGTTCAAAGTAAACACTGGGTATTGGATGCCCGGGCACAAACAGCCACTCATCTGAATAATGCACCATTATTATTAAACTCATTTGCCAAAAGTTATATCATCAAACATGCAGCTGATGCTGCGATGGCAACAGAAGATGTGAATGCAGCGATCGTAAATATCGGAGGCGATATTGTTGTAACCGGCAACCTCAGAGAAACCGTTCAGGTCAGCGATCCTAAAGCCGATGCAGAGAATGATGCACCCCTGGATAAATTACTGATCAGTAATAAAGCCATTGCTACCAGCGGTAACTATCGCCGCGGTGAACTGATCAATGGCAAATGGTATTCACATATCATTGATCCACGCACAGGC